>JBFYUA010000187.1:0-7272 GCA_041300305.1 Dehalococcoidia bacterium
TTCTATTCTGAATGATGTGATGATACCAGCCATGGACGAGGTGGGAGACCTGTTCCAGAAGGGCGAGTATTTTCTGCCCGAACTGCTGGTATCCGCGCGCGCCATGCAGACCGCGTTGGAGATCCTCAAACCCAGGCTGGTACAGCAGGGCATTAAAGGCGCGGGCAAGGCCGTGGTCGGCACAGTCAAAGGCGACCTCCACGATATCGGCAAGAACCTGCTGATCATGTCGCTGGAAGGCGCGGGCTTCGAGGTAATAGACCTCGGGACAGACGTATCGGCGGAACGCTTCGTCGGGGCGGTCAAAGAACATAGGCCCGACGTGGTAGGCATGTCGGCGCTGCTATCCACCACCATGTACACGATGAAAGACGTTATCGAGGCCATCGATAAAGCGGGATTGCACAACGGAGTAAAGATCATGGTGGGCGGCGCGCCGCTCAACGAGGATTACGCTAAAAAGATAGGCGCGGATTTCTACGGTCCGGACTGTATTTCCGGCAGGGATTACGCGCGCAGTGTATCCGGCTGAAGCGGTATTAACAGAATAAGGCGGAAAGGATTTAATAAATGACTTTAAATGAACGTGTCGGCTCCGGTACGGAAAAGCAGGGATTATTCCCGGCGGAAGAAATGACGTCTACGCAACGCGTGGCTGCCCTGCTGGTGGGGAAGGAGACCGGCCGTATGCCGTTCTTCCCGTTCTCGCTGGGCTTCAGCGCGCTGAACGTGGGCTACCCGGTAGCTACAGTCTACTCCGACCCTGAGAAAAGCTACACCGCCCAGTTGCTGACCCAGCGCATGTACGGCTATGACCAGGATCCCTTCCTGGGGTATGCTGCTTACGGCACCTATGAGTTCGGGGGCGAGGCCAATTTCCCCGCCGGGGATAATATCCATGCCCCTTCCAGTGTGCGTTTTCCGGTTACGTCAGAGAAAGATATTGAGAGACTGCAGCTTCCCGACCCTGAGAAGGCCGGTATGCTGCCGCGGGCCCTGGAGTTCTCCAAACTGCAGCAGCAAAACGGCACGGGGATAAGCGTCGTGCTGCCGGGCGTTTTTACGCTGGGCGTGAACCTCTGCGGCGTGGAAAAGCTCTGCATGTGGCTGGTAAATGAGCCTGATTTTGCCGATAAAGTGCTCTCTCTTGCTGCCGACCATATACTGGATGTTGTCAGCCTGTGGGTGGATAACTTCGGCGTCGAAGGCTTTGTGCCGCAACTCTGGGAACCCGCGGCGGCCAATTCCATCATCTCCCCGCGTCATTTCGAGCGCTTCGTCCTGTCCCATCAAAAGAAATTGCACGAGAGGATGCTGGCTCTCGGTGTCAATCATATCCTCTGCCATATTTGCGGCGAGCAGAATAAGAACCTGCCATTCTGGAGCCAGGTGCCGATGGGCAACCCGGGTATCGTGAGCATCGGCAACCAGGTGAGCATCGGGAGCGCTATCGAACATTTCGGTGATAAATGCGTTATTGCCGGCAACCTGGCCACGGAACTGGTGGGGCAGGGTAGCGCGCAGGAGATTTATGACGCGGCAAGGGCGTGTATTGGGGAAGGCAGGAAAGCGCCGCGCGGTTTCATACTGATGACTGCCTGTGAGACACCGCCGCTAACGCCGCCGTATAACTTTTACATGATAAATAGGGCTGTGCGGGACTGAAGAATAGCTACTGGTATCAACGAAATAACCAAACAGGGGGTCAGATACAATGGAAAGCAGTGAGCAGACTAAGGCACAAAGAATATCTGTTGGTGAAATGCTTGGATATGGCCTGGGGAATTTTGGCAGCCAATTCATTTACACTACGCTCGGACTATTTTATGTATATTTCCTTACAGACGTGGCTACGGTGGGAGCAGCCATAGCGGGCGTAATCATTTTCTCAACCAGGTTTTTGGACGCGCTGATTGACCCGATCATAGGTTTCTTTTCCGACCAGACGAACAGCCGGTGGGGGCAGAAAAGGCCCTACATATTATTTGGAGCGTTACCGCTGGCCGTAGCTTTTGCCCTCTTATTCATAGTCCCTGATTTTTCACAGGGAGGGAAAACCTTTTATTACATTGTCATGCTCCTGCTGATGTGGGTGGCATATTCGGTAGTCTCCGTGCCTTACAACGCGCTGCTGCCAAACATGACGAATGATGCACAGGAACGGTCCAAGGTCGCCGGTTACTACCAGGTATTCACCATTCTTGCCCTCATCCTCATCGGGACTTTCACCAAGCCATTCGTCGCAATATATACGGTTGAACGTTTCGGCTGGCAAATGGTCGGAATCATATTCGGCCTGGTCGCGCTGGCCGGTTTCCTGGTCACTTTCTTCACAGCCAAAGAGAGATATAAAGCAAGCGTGGATGTGCGTTATAAGGCCAGGCAAATAGCCGGCCTGCTTTTTGCCAACAAACCCTTTGTTATTCTTTGCGTCGTGGCCACCTGCTGTTTTATGGGGTTTACATTAATGGGCGCAATGCTGAATTACTTTTTCAAGTACAACCTGCAAAACGAAGGGCTTTTCTCCGTTGCGCTGGGATGCGTCTTCTTAGTCGCTGCCCTGTCGGTGCCCGTATGGGTCTGGATCTCTAAAAAAACCGGCAAGAAGATGGTTTATTTTCTGGGGACCGGGATATATGCGCTTTCCATGGTCCTGGTGTACTTTGCCCGCACAGCTGACCTGGCAGCCATCGTGCCGATTTTCGTTGCTGCAGGCATAGGTTTTGGCGGGATGAACCTGAGTATCTGGTCACTGGTGCCCGATACTGTGGAATACGCGCAGTGGAAACTGGGCGCGCGGACCGAGGGAATCCAGTACGGAGTTTACGTATTTATCACCAAGCTGGGAGCATCGATTTCAATGCTGCTTGCGGGGTGGGGCCTCGACCTTTCCGGGTACGTCGCCAATGTCAGCCAGAGCGAGGGGTCATTGGCGGGGATAAGGATACTTACCAGCCTTATCCCTGCTGCATTCCTGGCGCTGGGCATTATTTTCCTTTTCTTTTACCCGATTAACGAGAAGATGCACGCGCAAATGGTTACAGAAATCGAGGATAGAAAATCAATTGCCGGTGCGTAAAACAACGGTATAATACGGTATAATAATCATCTGCTGGGAGGATGAGATGAAAGCTGAAAGCGTACTGATCGAGACCCTCCGCGAACTGCGCAAAGTGTCCACCCCGAAAGGCATAAACAGCCGCGAAATAGTGAGGCGCGCTATTGAATTTAAAGACCCGCCGCGCATACCCTTTTACTTTCAGTACCACCCCTCGGCTACTGATATCATTATCATCGGGCCTTTGAGCGCTACCGCCACCGGGCATAAAGGGAAAATAGGCGACCTTTATACCGATGCCTGGGGTACCACCTGGGAGGTGACCGGCCGCCTGTGGGATCATCCGATCAAATTCCCCCTGGCGGACTTGAGCGCGGTGGATAACTATAGGTTACCCGATGTTAACTCTGCTATTTCTGCACCAGTAATCAAGGGATTCTCCAAACTCGCGTATGGGACAGGCAAATATCTGCTGGGGCTTAACCCTCTTTATATGTTTGAAACCATGCGCTCAATAATGGGCTTCGAGGAATTGATGATGGCGCCCTACGCGCAGCCGGACGGGTTGCGCAAGCTGCTCGACCGGTTGAGCGGCCTGGTGGTCGAAGCGGTGGAAGCCTATGCCAGTATGGGGACCTATAGCGGTTTTATCACCTATGAGGACTGGGGTATGCAGAACGGCCTGCAGATGAAAATAGACACCTTCAGGGAATTCTACAAACCGGTCTACAAGCGCATTGCTGATACCTGCCACAAACACAAAATGCATTTCTTCTGGCATAACTGCGGCTATATCATGGATATGTTCCCGGATATGATTGAGATCGGCGTCGACGTAGTGCAGCTCGATCAGCCGCGCCTGATGGGGCATCAAAAGCTGATCGATATGCTGGGTGGCAAACTCTGCATGTGGAACACGGTGGATATACAGTGGTCGGTCCTTGACGAGGTTTCTGATGCCGAGATTTGCCGGGAGGTGGCGGAGATGGTGAGGATTTATGATGTGAAAAAATACCACGGCGGTTATATTGCCAAACACTACCCGCAGCCCTGGGACATCAATTTATCTTGCAGGAGGCAGAGATTGATTTATGAGGCGTTCATGGGGAACGGTTGCCGCAGCCTGTAAATCGGAGGGGATGAGATGAAAGCATTACAATTCAACGTTTCCATACCGCAATTCCTGGCGCTGAAAATCTTTGGTGCGGTCAACAAGAGCGCCCATTACTCCGGGCCGCTTGCAGCGGTGCGTATGGTGGATATACCCGAACCCAAGCTGCCATCGGGCGACTGGGTAAAGATAAAGGTCCGGCGTTGCGGTGTCTGCGCCAGCGACGTCAATACCATCATATTGAAGAATTCCCCGGCCTGGTCCGCCTACACCTCGTTCCCCTCGGTGCTGGGCCACGAGATTGCCGGCACTATCGCCGAGGCCGGCGCCGGCGTGCCGGGTTTGCAGGCCGGTGACCTGGTGTGCGTCTGCCCGCTGCTGAACTGCAGGGTGCGGGGCATTGAACCGGAATGCCAGGCCTGCCGGCAGGGGCTGTCCTGCTGCGAGAATTTCGCCGAGGGAAAGCTGCCGCCGGGCACGGCGCTGGACGTCTGCAGGGGTACACTGGGCGGCTTTAGCGAATACATCATTGCCCATAAAAGCCAGGTCTTTAAGATGCCACAGGGCGTCGGTCCTGAGGTCGCAGCGCTGATCGAACCCTTCGCCATCGCGCTGGAGGCCGTGCTTTCCAACCGGCCGCAGAAGGATGAGCAGGTATTAGTCATCGGCGGCGGAGTTATCGGGAATATGATTATCCAGGCCATAAGAGCGCTGGATATCCCCTGCAAAATAACTGCTGCCGTGAGTTCGAATTTTACCGCGGAACTGGCCAGGAAGTCCGGCGCTGATCACACCATATCGGGCAAGACCCAGCTGGAAGAGGCAGCTAAGCTAACTGGTGGCAAATGCTACGTGCCGTTGCTCGGGCCGAGCACCATGATGCGCGGCTTCGACCGCGTTTATGATTGCCTGTCAAAATCAGATAGCCTGACGATGGCGCTGAGGGCGGTCAGGACGGCGGGCGTGGTATCGCTGATCGGTTTATCCAGCGAGGTCAAATTCGACCCGACCATGGTCTGGGTCAAGATGGTTACCCTCAAAGGAAGCCTTTATTACGGCTTACATGACTGGGAAGGTAAAAAGAAACACGTATTCGAGATAGCCATCGACCTTATCACTAAAAAGAGTTTGAATCTGCAGGACATGGTTACACACAAATTCAAGCCGGCTGAATACGGGAAAATGATGGATGTCAATATCCACAAGGGCAAATACGGGGCTGTCAAAACCATGTTTGTCTATGACTAATACTTGCAGCGGTCTGTTATTGTCCCGTATCATTGCCTGTCAATATGAAGAAATAGTCGATGTTGTCACTTGCGGGAGGATATGAATGCCGGATATCTATGACACCATCCACGGGCTGTTGCAGCAGGGTGAAGACGTCGTATTTGCCAGGGTGATAAGCGACCAGGGCTCGGCGCCGCGCGGAGCGGGTGCCTGTATGCTTGTCAGGCGCAACGGTGAAATCCATGGAACAGTGGGCGGTGGCCTGGTTGAAGCTGCCGCCATGCAGAATGCGCGGGATCTGTTCAAGTCGAAACGTTCTACCACCTTTGCGTTCGATATGACGGGGGATTTGCAGCAAGGGAAAATGGTGTGCGGCGGAAAGGTTGAGTTGCTGCTCGAATTCATTTCGGCCGATATTGAGACGGAAGGTATCTTTGCAACTATCGTGGAGAACAGGCGTAATAACCGCAAGAGTTTCCTGGTCGTACCTGTCCCGGACCAGGGACACGAGATAGAAACAGGAAAGCGCTGGCTGTTGTGCGGCAACGATTCGCCGGCCGGAAACGAGGGTGAAGATACGGAGGAGTTGGCGAAGCTCAAGGACGGTGTCCGCGCCCTGGCTGCTTCGTCGCTGATGGAGTGCGAAGGAAAGAGGTACTGGGCTGATGTTATCGTGAACGGCGGGACCGTTTATATCTTCGGGGCAGGACATATCTCCAGGGAGGTGGCCGACCTGGCGCTGAGGGTGGGGTTTAACGTCGTGGTGCTGGACGACCGCGATGAATATGTCAATACGCAAAGGTTCGCCAGTCCCATCGAAGTAGTGGTTTTGAAATCATTCGATAATTGCTTGGATGGCCTGGCAGTCGATGCCGGGAGCTACCTGGTGATAGTAACACGCGGCCACCTTTGCGACAAGGTGGTGCTGGAACAGGCGCTCAGGAGCGGCGCGGGCTATATCGGCATGATAGGCAGCGCGCGTAAGCGTGATACCATTTACCGTGCACTGATGGACGGTGGGGTCAGCGCGCAGCAGCTTGAACAGGTGCACTGCCCGATAGGGCTCAAGATAGACACCGAGACGCCCGAGGAAATAGCGGTGAGCATCGTCGGGGAGCTGATTGATAATAGGGCGCAGATGAGGCAATGGAAAAACCGGGCATCACGGCAATAATATTAGCGGCCGGCTATTCCAGCAGGATGGGAGTATTCAAACCCCTGCTCGACCTGGGTGGACGTCCAATAGTGACTCGCATAGTGGAAACATGCAAGCAGGCAGGTATCGATGAGGTCATCGTTGTAGCAGGTTACCGCAAAGAGTTGATAATCCCGGTCATTGAAGGGGCAGGCGCGCGGGCAGTAGTCAACGAACTGTATGAAGAAGGCATGTTCTCTTCGGTCATCGCTGGGATATCGGCGATGGAATACGGACCCCAGGCCTTTATTGTCCTGCCTGCCGATATACCACTGGTGCGTGCGGCAACCATCCGCAGCCTGGTCAACGCGTTCATGGAAGGGAAAAACAGGATACTGACGCCATCCTTCAGGGGACGTAAAGGCCACCCGCCGCTCATCTCTACGGAGTTACAGTGGGCGATCGTCGGCTTCACGGGCGAAGGTGGCCTTAAAGGTGCGCTGGAGGAACTGGCAGCGGAGACAGCGAAAGTGGAAGTGCCGGATGGCAATATACTCTTCGATATCGACAATCCCGATGATTATGGGGAGATGAAGGAGAGGTGGAAGAGGCGTGAAATTCCGTCTGAGGCTGAGTGTGAGGCCATGATGGAGTTGATGCCGGGCATGGATGAACGCACGCGTCAGCATTGCAGGGAAGTGGCGAGGGTGGCGGACGGCATAGCAGGAAGCCTCAACA
>JBFYUA010000198.1:0-2689 GCA_041300305.1 Dehalococcoidia bacterium
ATGTTCTTGCATTCGTCTTTGCAAGTTCGAAGCGCGTGGCAATCACCTGCAGGGATGGGCCTTCAGGCCCATCCGTCTATGCGGGAGTAGAAAAAGCAACGCCGCCTGCTGCCACGATTTAAAGCTTGCCCTGCAGTCCCCTGATGATCTCTTCGGCTTCGGCTACGGTGCGTTCGATCAGCTCTTTGCAGGTGGGCAAATCACGTATGCGCCCGACTACCTGCCCGAAAGGCACCACGCCGTTCTCAAGGTCGCCGTCATCCAATATCTTGCCGAGGGCATCGATGCCGATGGCCTGCTGGGCCAATTCCTGGATGCCCCTTTTCTGCAGGCTGCCGAAAAGCAGTTTCCATATCGGGATATCAACCTGTTTCTTGAGGGCCAAACCGGCTTTCATTGCATCAATGTAGGACGTCTTGCTGTTAGACATCTCGATGGCGCGCTTATTGGCATACCAGCGGCCCGGCAGGCCGTCGATGCCGGCGGAGTAAATGGTCTCCTCCATGAGGGTTTTCATGGCGGTCTGCTTGATATTCGGGTGCACATCGCATTCCTGCGTGACCACGAAGCGCGTGCCCATGGCGATGGCATCGGCGCCCAGCGCCATGGCGGCTGCCAGGCCGCGGCCGTCGCAGTAGCCGCCGGCCGAGATGATGGGTATCTTGACCTTGCCGGCTATCTGGGGAAGCAGCACCATGCCACCGACATCGCTGCCGTGAGCGGCTGCTTCATGGGCGGTAACGATGATGGCGTCGGCGCCCTGCTCGGCCGCCTTGACGGCATGCCGTTCCGTGGCGACGGTGGAGATGACCTTGCCGCCGTAGGTGTGCGCCTGCTTGATTATCCAGTCGCCTTTGCCCAGGGCGAAGTTGATGATGGGCGCTTTCTCGGCCAGGGCGACCTCGGCATTCTCTTTGCCGTTGGGGAAGATGAGCGTGGCGTTGATGGCAAACGGCTTATCGGTTAAAGTTTTTATCTCCTTGATAATGTCCTTGAGCTGGTCGGGCGTATTGGCTACGCTGTTGAATATGCCGAGCCCGCCGGCGTTGCAGACGGCGGCTACCAGCTTGGGCAGGCTGACAAAGGCCATGCCTGAAAGCAATACCGGGTGCTGTATTCCAAAGAGTTCGGTTATTCTGGTTTTCACGGGTCTGGAACCTCCCTAATTTATTATCTTGGCTACCAGCCCGTAATGTTCTCAAAAATGGACTTTAATGTCAATGAAGTGTTGAGCGCCTTCCTTGCTTTAGCTTCATGCTTTCTTTGTCTAAAGCTTATCCACGTGTTATAATCGCTGGAATTTTGCTGAATAAATAACTGAAGGAGAAAATCGATGAAAACCAGGATGACCGAGCTTTTTGGAATCAAACACCCGATCATGTGCGGCGGCATGATGTGGCTGTGCAAACCCGACCTCTGCGCTGCTATCAGCAACGCCGGCGCGCTGGGGAACCTCACAGCCGCCAACTGGAAGGACGGTAAAGAGCTGCGCCAGGCTATCAGGGAAACCAGGGAAAAGACGGACAAGCCGTTTTCGGTGAATTTGTCCCTGCTGCCCTCCTTCCGTATTACGAAGGAGATGTACCAGGACTGGTTCGATGCCGCCATCGCGGAGAAAGTGGCTGCATTCGAGATCTCCGGCACGCCGGTGGACAAGTTCTTCGGGCCGGATGCCGTCAAGCGCGGGCACGACGCCGGCACTAAATTTATCCACAAACTGGGATGCGTCAGGCACGCTATCCATGCCGAGTATGCAGGATATGATGCCGTCATCGCGGCAGGAGTGGAAGAGGGTGGCCACCCGCTGATGGACGATGTTACTACCATGGTGCTCACGCCGCGCATGGCAGAGACGGTTAAGATCCCCGTTATAGCGACCGGGGGCATTGCCGACGGCAGGTCGCTGGCGGCGGCGCTGGCGCTGGGTGCCGAAGGGGTGATGATGGCCTCAAGGTTTATGGCTACAAAGGAGTGCCGCATGAACGACAAGGTCAAACAGGAGATGGTCAACCGCCAGGAGTTCGATACCCTGCTTTACGGTAAAACTATTGGATTCCAGGGCCGTGCCATGAAAAACCAGGTGCTTACACAAATCCAGGACATGGAAGCCAAGCACGCCACCCTCAATGAGCTGGCGCCCTTCCTGTCAGGCCTGCGCCAGACGGCTATCTGGGACGAAGGCGATATCGACGCCGGCCTGATGCCGGTCGGTCAATCTATCGGCCTGATCCACGATGTGGTTAGCTGCAAGGAAGTTGTGGAAAGGATGGTCAAAGAGGCCGAGGGCATACTCAAGGGCTCTACCAAACGGTTTAGCCTGAGCTAAGTAATAACGGACCAATAAATAAAGGGGAAGCGGTACACCGCTTCCCCTTTTGGTTATTCACTGGTAGGCTGGTTATCAGGCCAGCATGGCGGAGTTGTTCTTGATGGTGGCCTCGGCCTCTGCCATGATGCGGTTGACCAGTTCAGGCACGGTGGGCAGGTCGTTGCAGGCGCCGAGTATCTGGCCCGCGAAGAAGATGCCTTCCTTCATGTCGCCGTCGTAGAGCGCCAGACCGTGGCGCCGGTAGCCTGCTGCCTGGCGCGCCTGCACCCAGAAAGGATGCTCGCTGTCAGCGCCCATCATGGTGAAGCTCATGCCGATGAATTGCGGCCAGCTCAGTTTGAGCAATTGCTTGGTTTCGTA
>JBFYUA010000210.1:0-3313 GCA_041300305.1 Dehalococcoidia bacterium
GCCTTTCAAATCAAATATTTCTAATTCCACTGCAATAACCCTTTATGATGCTTTCTCAATCAACAGAATCCCGCCTCTGGCGCCGGGAACTGCACCTTTAAGCAGCACTACATTTTTAGCCGTGTCGACCTCTACCACTTCGCAGTTGAGGGCTGTCACCTTGCGGGCGCCCATGTGTCCGGCCATACGCAAGCCCTTCAAAACCCGCCCCGGGGTAGTGGTAGAACCGATGGAACCGGGGGCGCGATGCCGGTCGGACTGGCCATGCGTTTTCGGGCCACCCTTGAAATGATATCTCTTTACGCCTCCGGCAAAGCCCTTGCCCTTCGAGATTCCCTCGATCTGGACGATATCGCCGGCCTTAAAAATACCCACGTCGATTAGCTGCCCGACCTGGTATTCTTTCACATCGTCAATGCGGAACTCGCGCAAGTACCGGTAAGCGCCGTTCTCCTTGAGATGTCCCTTCTCGGCCTTGTTCAGCTTCTTGGACGTGCCAAACCCGATCTGGATAGCATTATACTTATCCTTCTCCAGCGTCTTGACCTGTATTACGCAGCAGGGACCGGCTTCGATGGCCGTCACGGCTATCTCCAGGTTCTCCCTGTATAACTGCGTCATTCCGATTTTTTTACCAAGTATGCCAGCCATTTCTCACATTCCTACAATCTGATATCGATTTCCACGCCCGACGGCAATTGCAGCTGCGTCAAAGCGTCGATGGTCTTGGTGGTCGGCCCGACAATATCGATCAGCCTTTTATGAGTGCGTATCTCAAACTGCTCACGTGAATCCTTATCGATAAAGCTTGACCTGATTACGCAAAATTTCTCAATCCTGGTCGGCAGCGGCACCGGGCCAATCACTTCGGCCCCGGATTTAATAGCAGTGTCGATAATCTGCCCGACTGACTGGTCGACCAGCCTGTGATCGTATCCCCTCAATTTAATTCTTATCTTCTGCTTGGTCATTTACCTACCCTTTGCTTTAGCTAACATTTCTTCACGTATACTGGCGGGCACTTCATTGTACTGCTGGAATTCCATCGAGGAAGTGGCCCTGCCTTGTGTCAGCGACCTTAGTGTTGTTGCATAGCCGAAAGATTCCGCCAGCGGCATGAAGCAGTGGATAACGCAGGTCTCACCATGCGTTTCAATGCCCTGTATCTGCCCGCGCCTCGAATTCAAGTCACCTATGACTTCACCCATGAAAGACGATGGGGTGACGCATTCAAGGCGCATAATCGGCTCCAGGATAACCGGTTTGGCTTTACTCACGCCCTCTTTGAGGGCCATCGAACCGGCCATCTTGAACGCCATCTCTGATGAATCGACGTCGTGTTCACTGCCGTCGAACACCGATACCTTAATATCAACGAGCGGGTATCCGCTCACACCGCCGGTGTCAAGCGCTTCGCGTACACCTGCTTCGATAGCCGGTATGTACTGCCTGGAAATGTCGCCGCCGCGGACTGCATTAACAAATATGAACCCGCTGTTGCGCTCTCCCGGTTCGATCTTAAGCCAGCAGTGGCCGTACTGCCCGTGACCGCCCGTCTGACGTATGAAGCGGCCTTCAGCCTCGACAGGTATGGTTATGGTTTCTTTATATGCTACCTGGGGGTTCCCCACCCGGACCTGGACGCCGAATTCCCTCATCATACGGTCGATAAGGACTTCAAGATGTAATTCACCCATGCCGGAAATAATCGTCTGTCCGGTCTCTTCGTTAGTGCGGATTTTAAAAGTCGGGTCCTCTTCAGCCAGTTTGCCCATGGCGTCGCCCAATTTATCCTGGTCAGCCTTGCTCTTGGGCTCAACCGCCTGGGAGATTACCGGTTCAGGGAACTTAATATCTTCCAGCAGGACAGCCTGCCCGGCTGCGCAAAGCGTGTCACCGGTGAAGGTGTTCTTCAGTCCGAGCGTCGCAGCGATGCATCCGGTATCCACTTCATCGATCTCCTCGCGCTTATTAGCGTGCATGAGGAGCAGCCGTCCCAGCCTTTCCCTGTTTTGCCTGCTGGCATTATACATCTGGGCGCCCACCTTGATGCTGCCGGAGTATACCCTGAAATAGACCAGCCTGCCGACAAATGGATCTGATACTACTTTAAACGCCAGGGCCGTAAAGGGCGCGTCATCGCTGGCCGGGCGCGTCACTTCCTCGCCGGTTTCAGTATTCAAAACTTTCAGCGGCGGCTTATCCAGAGGTGACGGCAGGTAGTCCACAACGGCGTCGAGGACCAGCTGGATACCTTTATTGCGCAATGCGCTGCCGCAAACTATAGGCACTATCCTGTTAGCGATGGTAAGCCGCCTTATGGCTGCCTTAATGTCCCCTTCACTTATCCCATGGTCATCAACATACTTGAGCATAAGCTGGTCGTCGTTTTCCGCCAGCCTCTCGATCATATCATGCCGGGCCTGGTCCACCACTTCCTTCAAATCCTGCGGGATTTCGATTTCCGCGGGGTCTTCGGTTACTTCGTCGGGGAAGGCCCAGGCCTTTTTTATCACAAGGTCAACCACCCCGTTGAAAAGGCCCTCTTTGCCGATGGGCAACTGGATTCTCACGGTTTTGGCTTTGAGGCGCTCTTCTATCATGCGGATAGTCCGCTCAAAATCCGCCCCTACCCTGTCCATCTTGTTGATAAAGCATATCCGCGGCACGCCGTACTTGTCGGCCTGGCGCCAAACGGTCTCGGATTGCGCTTCAACCCCGGCTACCGCATCCAGCACCACCACCCCGCCATCCAGTACACGCAGGCTGCGCTCTACTTCGGCAGTGAAATCGACATGGCCCGGAGTATCAATAATATTAATCCGTGTGTCGTTCCAGTGACAGGTGGTAGCAGCGGACGTTATGGTGATGCCGCGTTCCCTTTCCTGCACCATCCAGTCCATGACGGCAGTGCCGTCATGCACCTCTCCTACTTTATACGTCCTTCCCGTATAGAAAAGTATCCGCTCAGTAGTCGTGGTTTTACCGGCATCGATATGGGCGATGATGCCGATATTTCTGACATGCTCCAGCGCAAATGATCTTGCCACTTTATTACCAGCCTGGCCTGATTTCGGCCGGGACTCCTTTATTCCAGTTGTTACCATCTGTAGTGTGCAAACGCCTTGTTGGCGTCAGCCATTTTATGGGTATCCTGTCGCTTTTTAATGGTATTGCCCTGCCCCTGGGCAGCGTCCATCAATTCTGCGGCCAGCCTTTCAGCCATCGACCTGCCGCTGCGGTCCCTTGCATAAGTAATGATCCACTTGGTAGCCAGGAACTCGCCGCGTTCAGGGCTGACCTCAATGGGCAC
>JBFYUA010000231.1:0-3137 GCA_041300305.1 Dehalococcoidia bacterium
GGTTGACGCTACCGAGTGTTATGTCGTCCCGCATTCGCAGAATCCCACTAAACTGTCCATGGCCATCCGTGACAGGTTAACGGGCATGCTCAATCATCATGAATTCCAAAAAAGCTTGCTCTGGGAGGTCAAACGCGTCGGCAGGTAAAAGCGCGGCCTGTCGCTGCTCATGATGGATATCGACTGCTTCAAAACCCTTAATGATACCTACGGGCACCAGGCGGGGGATACTGTTTTAAAGGTCATGGGCGATTATCTGCGGAACGCTATACGCTCCTCAGACGAGGCCGCCCGCTATGGCGGGGAGGAATTTGCCCTGATTATGCCGGAGACACCCGCGGAAACCGCGTTTATCACTGCTCAGAGGATCGGAGCTGAGATAGCCGGTCTGCCGGTCGAAATTGCCGAAGGTGTCACGATCAATGTAACTATGAGCATCGGTGTGGCCACATTTCCCTGGGACGCTTCTACTAAAGAGGAACTGATCGTCGCTGCCGACCGCAGGATGTACCAGGCCAAGAGACTGGGCCGGAACCGTGTTTGCCAATCGCTTGACGGACCTTAATAGACAGCGCCCGGCGGCCCACCTGTTTAGTAATCAGACAACTTTGGGCAATACTTTTTTGGATAGTGACGGGAGAATAGCGGCCATGATGACAGGCGGTATCAAATACAGCATGACGTGCCCAATATTGAGATAATAATCCCCTGTCGCCAGCCTGGCCACCATGCCGAATGGCGAGGCGTCCAGGAAAAATCTCAAAGCAACCGCGATAACCACGATAATGGAGTAGATAAACTGCGACCTTTCCCTGTCTCTGAATAGCAGTGATATCATCGCGGCCGCCAAGGAAATTGTGGCGGTAATTATCACTGCGAAGGCCAGTACCAGCGCCGGGTTTTGTATCGCAAAACCGTTGAATTGCAGGAGCAAAGCCCAGAGGACGCACTGCATCATGGCGATGACGACCGAGGCAGTGATCTTGGCGCCCAAAATAAGGTCCAGTGATAGCGGCGCCGATAATAGCGTGGCCAGTGTCTTGTTCTGCATCTCCTCCGAGATGGAATCCACCACCATGCTGCCGGCTACGAAGGCCGGGAAAAACATCAGCACCGGTATTATAAGGGTGTACAGGAATTCGTAGGTAGTATAAGGCTTGCCGCCCATATCGCCGTACCGCACCTGAACGCCTGATTGTTTGCGTAAAAAATTCTCATATTGCTCAAGCGGTCCCCTTAATACCATCAGCACTATGGTGGCGCGCGAATCCATCTCGGGCAGCACCAGTTTCATCTCCAGGATATTATTTTTTATCTCCGGAATGAAAACGATTGTGTCGATGGCCCCTGCCTTGAACGCCCTCTCGGCCTCATCGCTATCGGTAAACACTTTCACATGAAGGTTTCGCTGACGGAGATGCGCCGTAAAGCGGTTCTAGTTGTCCCCGATAACGCCGACCCTCAGGTCGATATTCGGGTTATGCCCTATCGAATCAGGATCATAAAAGGCCATCAGTCCCACCAGGAGTATGGACGAAAGGGAGGCGATGAAAAGCTGAATGAGAAGGGCAAACATGATGGTCTTTTCTTTGCGGACGGATTTAAGCTCGTGCGAGACGATCGAAAAAAAGCTTTTATGACTGCATACCGATGATGGAAATATTATGGGTGAGGTGGATAGCCGAGCCCATCAGGATTGCGAATGGATAGTATCTCGCTCCCAGGCGATAGGTGAGCAGGCAGACTGCCGCAGTGGCGATGGCATGTATGGCAAGGGGCAGCCACAGCAGGTTGGTGTTGTATAAGGCGGCGGTGAAGACCGATTCGGAGATGACACTAAGTGAGAAGTTGAACAACAGTTTTTCGCCCAGGAAAAAGGCCGCAGCGGATATCAGGGCAAGGGCCATCGTAGCCTTCCACGATTTAACCGCCCCCTTTCTTATCAGGACAGCCACGCCTGTTGATTTGGCAATCTCTTCCACTATGACTGCTACAACGAGTAACGCCCACAGGGCGGCCGGCATAGGCAAATTGAATGCGAAGATAATGGCGCTGAGCTGGAACATGACCACCACCGGGATTAGCAGCAGAGTGAAGATAAATATAGATACGCTGATGTGCCTTTTATCCAGAGCCAGGTAAATCGCGCCGCTGACCTTTTGATAAAGGGGTTTGAAATTGGTGAGGAATTCTTCATTAAATACACGGATGCCCACAACCATGGAAAGTATAAATACCAGGTACATCGACCCGGTGGAAAAAAGATATTCCTTCCAGCCGAAAGGCTCACCCCTGTACATCTGCACCGCCAGGGAAAGTGGTGAAATGTAACTGAGGTCGTTAATATCGCTGAATATAGCGGGAAAAACCAGTAATACTGTCACCAGTGTCACCGCCGACATGGAGAAAAAAGTCTGGTATTTGAAGGTCCTGTAAAACAGGGCCACCCCCAGGTAGATGCCAAAAATAAACAGAATTACAGGCAGGAAGATGGCCAACCCCAGCAGGACGTGGCCCCGGAAAAATACGGTGATGGCGGCCACCGCAATTATCGAATATACAAAATAGGGGGGAGCATTTTCCCCAGGATTATCTCTGCCGACCTGCTAGGGGCGGAGAGCAATATGCCGAGCCGCCGGTTCAGTTTCTCTTCGATGAAACTGCTGGTGAAGAAAATAATGATGAAGAAGATAGGCACAACGTCGAAAAATGCCAGCAATACCTGGGCAAGGGGGATGGGCGGATTCATCAGGGAGGGTATGACGATCTCCTTATTGCTGGCAAACTCAGCCTTGAATTTGTGCAATTTGCTCTCGTCTCCCAGTTCCGCCAACTGAAGCTTGACGGCCGCATCAGTTGTATTGGCCGGGCCGAGAGGGACGGTGGTGATATCCCCCCCGGGAGGCGTTACCGTGTTTGACGGTACCTCTACACTTCCGATTATTCCTGACAGGGAAGAGGGGGTTACGGTGGAACCGCCGGCCGGGGATTTGAGGAAGTTTATCTCTGCGCGTAACGGGAAGGCGCGGTCTATATCATAGTCGTTAGATATGCGGACCAGTTCCTTTTTGGCCAGGTATTGCTTCAAGGCCCCGGCTGCGTACTGTGATTTCGCGTCCTCCCTGTAATAGGCCCTA
>JBFYUA010000065.1:0-2703 GCA_041300305.1 Dehalococcoidia bacterium
CCATCCTATCATTGGTATGAATATCAATATCCTCAATATCCCCGGGGAGTTGGCGAAACCCAGTGTGCGGGTGAGTTCGGCCATGCTGGCCCGCTCGGGACCGCGCAGGAAAGTGGTGCCGGAGAAGAAGGTAATCAGCACCCAGGCGAACCATCCTGCCAGGGAAGCCAGGAAGCCGCTCAGCAGGCCCCAGAGGAACCAGACGGCGCCCTCCCCGCCTATTAATCCGGCCAATCCCATGCCGATGCCGGTGGCGGCGCTGGCCAGCAGCGCCACCCTAATGGCGTGGGGAACGGCATCCTCCACGGTCACCATCTCCTCGGAGAGGCTGGAGTCCAGGCGGGCCGCCCGCATCATGCGGTTGAGCAGCTTTCTCCAGATATCCATATTAAGGTCCCTCGCCGGGGTGTAACCGCGCTTATTATAGCAGTTTAGCGTCGGCGCAATCAGTCCTGTCCGAATACAATTCCTTGTTGCTTCCTTATGAGCGGTGTTAAAATATCTGTCGGCTTATATGCCCGCACTGCGGGTAATTATTTTAAAAAGGACAGGCTGCTCATGACTGAGTTCAACAGATTTTTCGCGCCGCGCTCGCTGGCTTTTCTGGGCGCTTCCAGCGATACTAATAAATGGGGCTATCGTATACTGGCCAATATCGTTCACGGCGGTTTTCAGGGCAAGCTTTACCCGGTCAACCCCAAAGGTGGTGAGGCGCTGGGCCTGCAGTTTTACAGGGACCTGGACGAAGTGCCTGAAATACCTGACCTGGTGGTAATCGTTGTGCCTCCCCTTGCTATGGTAGAGACAATTAAGGGCTGCATCAGCAAAGGGATAAAGGCCGGTGTGGTGGTGACGGCCGGCTTTGCCGAAGTCAATCAAAGCGGCGCGGCTGTGCAGGAAGAGATGGTTGCGCTGGCCAGGCAGGGCGGTATGCGGCTGATCGGGCCAAACTGTTTCGGCATACTCAGTCCCTCAGCTAAGCTATACGCGCAGATGCCGCCCATCTTCCCGCCAGAGGGACGGATCGCCGTTGTTTCCCAGAGCGGTAACGTGGGTTTAACTATCGCCCGCCGAGCCATGGCCCTTGATTTCGGCTGCAGCCGCATGATCAGCATCGGCAACGAGGCCGACCTGCATGCCGAGGATTTCCTGGAATACCTTGGTGATGACGATAAGACCGCTGTTATACTGGCCTATATCGAGGGCTTCAAGGACGGCAGGCGTTTTTTTCAGGTTGCCCGCGATACAGGCTTCAAGAAGCCAATCGTGATGATAAAGGTAGGCGAAACCGAGGCCGGGGCCTCGGCGGCACGCTCGCACACAGCCGCGCTATCGGGTTCCGCGGAGGTTTTTGGCGGCATCAGCAGGCAGGCCGGTATTATCAGGGCGAATAACCTGCTGGAACTGATGAATTTGGGCTACGGCTTCCTCTGTCACCCCATCCCCAAAGGGAGGCGGGTCGCTATAGCCACGCTGGGAGGCGGTTGGGGGGTGCTGGCGGCCGACGCCTGCGCACGCCTGGGACTGGACGTGGTCAAGCTGCCGAAGGAAGTGATAAATGAATTGGACAGCTTCCTGCCAGCCTGGTGGAGCCGCAATAACCCGGTAGACCTGGTGGCCGGGTCGGCCGATGCCATCATCAGGGTGGTGGATATCCTGGCCAGGAGTGATGCCACGGACAGCGTACTCACACTGGGGGTGCCTTTCCCCCACCTGGCAAGGATGACGCTGCCCACAAATGAGGAAGAGAAGAAGCAGGTTTTCCAGCTCGTCGTGGAAGCTTATACAAAGTCATTTCAGCAGATGAAGGCTATTTCGGACAAATATGGCAAGCCGGTGATAGTGGCGGCGGAACTGCCCGCGCCGCGCGCTGAACGTCCTATTGACCAGGAAATATTGCGCTCCATAGCAAAGCAAAATATGGTTTGCTACAGCATGCCCGATGAGGCTGCCATGGTGCTGAATTCCATGGCCCGCTATGGCGAATTTCTCAGGCGTGTTTAGCTCCTGGTCAGCAGCAGGACCGATAAAAATACCATGGTAACCAGCACGAAGCTGACAAAGATAAGTATAAACGCTAATTTGAGATATTTACTATCCATGTTATGTGCATATCATTATAAAGTGCCTGCTGGTGGCTTGCAATGGTGAGGGGCTTTTAATGGCGGGGGTAGCCATATATAATACGCACGATTCAGAAACGCTTAGCCAGCCGGGACCGGATATTTAATAGCCGCAAGAAATCAAGGTAGAGAACCGTACGCGACCCGGTGCTATTCTATCCAGGTCAGGCCTGCCGGGCTGCGCTTGATGCCCCAGGAGTATTTGTATTTGGGGTAGCCCAGTATCATGGAAGACAAAACTATATTGCCTTCAGGTATCTGGAACATCTTCTTAAGTTTAGGGTTTCTGTTGATGGCGGGCGGGATCAGACCGATGGCGCAGGCGCCCAATCCTAGCGAGTGCGCGGCCAGCAATCCGAAGGCCAATGCTATGAAGGTGTCCTCATTATGCACGGGCGCGTGAAAGAGGATCATAGCAGGCGCGCCCCGCGCGATGGTATCCTCGGCGCCGGCCTTTAAAGCGGGCATTCTCGCTCTCATCAGCGGTAGGACATGCCCGCTTAACACCTGGTAGTTTTCCCTGCCCACCATCAGCCTGAAAATGGGCCGCATAAAGGGATTGGCCTGCATTTTAATCAAT
>JBFYUA010000077.1:0-3472 GCA_041300305.1 Dehalococcoidia bacterium
CCTTTCCCTGTCCTGTTGCGGTAATTCAACGCCATGATGACCGCCATGGCGCCGATATTGCCGGGCAGAAAATCCCCCACGTAATCCGGCAGTTTATAATACTTATCCGTACCGGGATAGCCGGTCAGTGAGATGGCGCCGCTGGCTGCCTGCGCCAGCAGGTCCCATCCCGGGAAAAAACGCATCGGCCCGTACTGGCCATAGGTAGCACAACTCAGGTAAATGAGGCCCGGGTTAGCCTTGCTCAACTGGCTATAGCCGATGCCCCAGGAATCAGTTGTGCCGGCGGCGAAATTCTCGATTACTACATCGGCTTTCTCCGCCATCTTTAAAATAATCTCTTTGGCCTTGGGAAGCTTGAGGTTAAGCGCAAAAAAGTATTTCCCGTACTGCACAAAATGGAAGCACACGCTGGAATGCCTCCAGAAATTGCCCCAGTACACGCCGAACCGCCAGAGGTCCCCCACCCAGGGCAGCTCAAATTTAATTACTTCTGCCCCGTATTGACCTAATACCTTGGCCGCTGTCGGGCCATAGATTACATGTGTAAAATCAAGCACCCTCAGGCCCTTGAAAACCTCGGGCTTCTCTTTTGTTTTAGCCGGATCGAATATTTTATTGGTGTAGTCGAAATAGTTTTCCATATTTTAAATCCCCAGGTAGGCTTTCTTAACCAGGTCACTGTCCAGCAGGTTCTCGCTCTTGTCCGTATGCACTACCCTTCCGTTTTCCATGATGTAACCGCGGTTTGCGATGAGCAGGGCCTGCCGGGCATTCTGCTCGGACAAAATCGTGGTGATTTTCTCATCCTTTAACCTGCTGATGGTGTCGTAAACCAGCTCGAGTATCTTGGGCGCCAGGCCGAGGGACGGTTCGTCCACCATGAGCAATTTGGGATTGGACATCAGGCCGCGGCCTATCACCATCATCTGCTGTTCACCGCCGCTGAGGGTGCCCGCCAGCTGGTTTTTCCTCTCCAGCAGGATAGGAAACATGTTGTTGACTTTTTCCAGCGTTTTCTTCCTCAGCGACCAGGCCGCATTGTTGTATGACCCGACCAGCAGGTTGTCCGTTACAGTCATATAGGGGAATATCCTGCGGGCCTCCGGCACCTGGGCGATGCCACGCTTGACTATCTCATGAGGAGGCAATTTCTCTATATTTTTGCCTTCGAAAAGTATCGCGCCCTGGGTCGGCTTCAACATACCCAATATGGTATTGATCAGGGTGGATTTACCCGCCCCGTTGGACCCCAGCAACGCCACCATTTCATTAGCATTGATTGTCATATTCACGCCATGAAGCACGGGCGTGATGCCGTAGGCAACATATACATCTTTTACTTCAAGCATGGCACGATCCTAAGTAGCATTCTATTACGTACGGGTCATTGGCGATTTCCTGCGGCGGACCCTCGGCGATCTTCTTGCCGTAATGCAGCACAACCACCCTCTGCGCCGCCTTCATCAAAGCTGCCATGACGTGTTCGATCCACAATATGGTGACCCCGAATTCCTCTTTAGCACGCTCCAACAGCCTGACCGCCTTCATGGCCTCTCCCGGGTTCAGGCCGGCCATTACCTCATCTACAAAGATGACTTTCGGCGTGGTCGCCAGTGCCCTTGCTAACTCAAGCCCTCTCAGTTCATAAAGTGTCAGGTCCTTGCCCAAAACATTGCGCTTGCTGAACAGGCCGCAGAACTCAAGATAATGCGTGGCTTCCGTGGCAGCATCCTCAAGTCCCTGGTTTACCCTGTCCTTGCCATACAGCGCACTGACGGCCACGCTCATCAGCGCGGTCAGTTCCGGAAAGGGCCTGGGTATCTGGTAAGTGCGGCTGATGCCAAGCTTGCACCTTTTGTAGGGCGCCATCCTTGTTATATCATGACCCATAAATTGTACGTCGCCGCTGTCGGCCAGGTATTTGCCGGTTATCAGGTTGACCAGCGTTGTCTTTCCGGCGCCGTTGGGCCCCATCAGGCCCAGGGTCTCGCCGGCATTTATCGAGAAACTGACGTCATTGACGGCCATCAGGCCGCCGAAATGTTTGGAAACACCATTTACTCTCAATATCTCGGTCACGTTATTATCTCCTCACATGCAGCGTGGGCAGGTATTCCCTGTAGCGGCGTTTCCGGTAAAGCCCGAACAGGCCTTCAGGGAGCGATAGCAGCAGTACCAGCAATATGACCGGGAACATAACCGTAGCCATGTCACCAATTACCGAGATCAGGAATAGCTCCAGGAAGGCTATAAAATAGCCGCCCACCACGTTGCCGTAAATCTGCACGCGTCCCCCGATCATGCTCACCATCAATACCTTCAACATGAAGGTAAGCGGCAGGTAACTGATACCGGAGAGAGTGGTATAGTAGTGCGCGTAAAACCAGCCTATCACCGCTATCATCATGGCAGGTATGGCGAAGCTTATGATCTTGATCTTCTTGACGTTTACGCCCATGGCCTCTGCCACCTCTTCGTCATCATTAATGGCCGCCAGGGACGCCGAGAACTTGGAGCGCATGATTTTATCAACGATAAACATGTACATCAGCATGATGAACAGGGACATCAGGCAGATCATCAACTGGTTGGCAGTATATGAGCCCCCGCTGAAGAAAGGCGCAATACCGAAAAGGCCGGTGTCACCCTTGAATATATCCGTGTATATGAAGGTGATCTCAAGGAAGACCAGCGGGAAGAGCAGCGTGAGCAGTGTATAATAAAGGCCGCCGGCGATTATGCTCAGCGGGCTCATCAGCAGACCGAACACCAACCCGACCACCAGCGTCACCAAAAGGGTAACCGCGGGTGGCCAGCCGAGATGGATACTGCAGAGCGCCGCCGCATATCCCCCGGCGCCTATATAGAACTGCGGACCAAAGTTCATACGGCCGGTGCCGACCGTCATCCAGCCCAGCGGTATAGCGATGGCAGCCAGCAGGTTGGCTTCAACCAGGGTCGGCAGAGTCTGCGGACTGAAGAAGTAGACCAGGACCGTGGCCAGCAGCAGCATGCCGATATAAATAAACGGGTTGCGCCAGTAACGTGGCTCAATGTGCCACTCATATTTTTGCGTCCCGGCACGCAGTACAATTTTTTCGCGTTTAATCTCTAATTCCATTTAATCACCACAAACTTTCAGTCTTTGCTATGCCCTGCGGACGGAACAGCAGCATGACTACTACGACAACCAGCGCTGCCAGGTTCATGAGACGGGGTTCCTTGATCACGAAAGCCATGAACGCGTGGGTCAAGCCGATAATGAACGCGGCTATGATGGTCCCCCTGATATTGCCCAGGCCGCCCATGACCGAGATCAGGATAGCCGTGGTCATATACCCCCAGCCCATCCACGGGTCAACCGCCCAGACCGGGGCGATCATCAGCATGGCGATGATAACGGGGAGCAGCACCACTATCATGATGAACATGTAAATCTGCTCGACCTGGATGCCCATTATTTTCGAGG
>JBFYUA010000103.1:0-4174 GCA_041300305.1 Dehalococcoidia bacterium
TCCGCGCCAGTATATCCATACCGGTGGTTTTTGTCCCGGTAAAACATGAAGGGCGGTTCCTGGTGGATGGCGGGATACTTAACCCTGTCCCGGCCGATGTAGCCAGGTCGATGGGCGCTACCTTCACTATAGCGGTCAACGTCCTTAACGACCCCGGGAAACGCCGCCAGTCGGGCCTGATAGGCAAACAGAAGCCGGGCAAGCCCCCGGGCATCATGAATACCCTGGTGCAGTCGATCTATATCATGGAATATGAGATCACACGGGCATCCATTTTAAAGGCCGATATCATCATTGAACCGGATGTCAGCAATATCGAACCTTACGCCTTTCACCGCGGGATGGAGGCCATTGATGCCGGCTACCGGGCAGCGGTGGCGGTCATACCGGAAATTAAAAGGATGCTGGCTAAAGCTGAACCGGCTTAGCATCACCACGCCCGCTTGCTTCAGTCAAGCCCTCAGGCAACTCCAGCTATATTATGCGTATAAATCTTTTTGGCTTTTTACGGGCTGTGATAAAATGGTTCGATGCGAATGCAGGATAACAGCGAGCTGAAATTCTGGATAGGGTTGGCCGCCGTCCCGGGCGTCGGAAAGGCCAAAATCATGGCGCTGAAAAAGCATTTCGGCTCCTTGAAAGACGCCTGGAAGGCTTCCGCTCCGCAGTTGGCCGGGGCCGGTCTCGACCCGAAGCTTGCTGCGAATATCACCGGCTACAGGGTTAGTATAAACCTGGACAGCCAGCTCAAACTGCTGGAAAAGTACCGCGTCACTGCCGTTCCCTGCGATTCACCCGGTTACCCGTCCCTGCTGGCCGAAACTCACGATTGCCCGGCCCTGCTCTATATTCGCGGCGAGTACCGCAAGGACGATCAGAATAGCATCGCCGTAGTGGGCACCCGCAGGGCCACGACTTACGGCAGGCAGGCCACCGAGGACCTCGTCTACAACCTGGCCATGAATAAAATCACTATTGTCAGCGGTTTGGCCAAGGGTATCGATACCATCGCGCACCGCACGGCCATCGAGGCCGGCGGCAGGACCATCGCGGTTTTCGCCAGCGGATTGGATATCGTTTACCCGCCGGACAACCTGAAACTGGCGCGTGAGATAATGGAGCACGGCGCGCTGGTGAGTGAGTTCCCCCTGGGGATGAAACCCAGGGCGGAGAATTTCCCTCGACGCAACCGCATACTGAGCGGCCTTTCCAGGGGGGTGCTGGTGGTCGAATCGGGCGAGCATAGCGGCGCTCTCATCACGGTGAATTTCGCCCTCGAGCAGAACCGCGAGGTGTTTGCCGTGCCGGGCAGCATCTACTCCCCTATGAGCAAAGGCCCCAACAGGCTGCTCGGCGAAGGGGCCAAATTGGTCGGCAGTTACACTGATATAATCGAGGAACTGAACCTCTCAATCGTTTCCCAGCAGCTCGTAATGCAGAGCGTTGTTGCATCCGACGGCGCCGAATCGATTATAATGAAACACATTTCGGAGGAACCCAGGCATGTGGATGAGATATGCAGGGACTCCGGCCTGGATGCCGCCACCGTGATCAGTACGCTGGCCGTGCTGGAACTCAACGGCATGGTCAGGCAGCGCGGAAATATGACATATACTTTAAAACAAGGACGTTAAAGAATAAGAAGGATTGTAATCTGGATAAATTATGGCTGTTAAACTGGTAATCGTAGAATCACCCGCAAAAGCTAAAACGCTCAGCAAGATGCTCGGCAATGGTTATGTGATCAAGGCTTCCATGGGCCACGTCAGGGACCTGCCCGGCAAAACACTGGGAATAGCGGTGGAGAAGGATTTTGAACCGGAATACCGCAACCTCCCGGAAAGAAAGGCCCTGATAAAGGAGATCAAGGAACTGGCCAACCGCGCGTCGGCAGTCTACCTGGCTACCGACCCGGACCGTGAGGGAGAGGCGATATCCTGGCACCTGATAAAGGCCGCCAACCTCCAGAAAGACGGCATCCCTTTGAGGCGCGTGTCTTTTCACGAGATAACCAAGGAAGCAGTGGAGCAGGCATTTAAGTACCCTCACCCGCTGGATATGAAGCTGGTTGACGCACAGCAGGCCAGGAGGATACTCGACCGCCTGGTCGGCTATAAGCTTAGCCCCCTGCTCTGGAAGAAGATATTAAAAGGGCTCTCGGCCGGCCGGGTGCAGTCGGTAGCTGTGAGGTTGATCGTGGACCGCGAACGGGAGATACTGGCCTTCATACCGGTTGAATACTGGACCATCGATGCCGAATTGATTAAGAAGACAAAGGGCAGCAAGGGCTTCATGGCTTCCTTTGTGGGGTTGGCCGGAAAAGGCAAACTCGAAATCCCTGATAAGGCGCATTGTGACGCTCTGCTGGACGACCTGCGCGCCTCTGATTACTCGGTGAAGGCCATCCAGAAAAAAGAGGTCTCACGGCAGCCATCGCCGCCCTTCATCACCAGCACCATGCAGCAGGAAGCATCGCGTAAATTGCGTTTTTCTTCCAAGAAAACCATGGTCATTGCCCAGCAGCTTTATGAAGGCCTTTCTATCGGGGAAGAGGGCGATACAGGCCTGATAACCTACATGAGGACCGATTCCACCAATATAGCGGCATCCGCGCTTGACGAGATACGCGCCTACATCTCCTCTAAATTTGCCGCCAAATACCTGCCCGCTTCCCCCAGGCGTTTCACTAAGAAGGTGAAGCTGGCGCAGGAAGCGCACGAAGCCGTGCGGCCCACCAGGGCGCAGCGGGAACCCGAGAAGATCAAAGGTTACCTCAATAAGGACCAGTTCCAACTCTACGAATTGATCTGGAAACGGGCGGTGGCCAGCCAGATGTCCGCCGCCGTCTATGACACGGTGACCGTGGACATCGAAGCCGCCCCGCGGGAAAAGAAGAAACCGGCCTACCTGCTGCAGACCAGGGCTTCGGCGCTGCGCTTTCCCGGCTTTATGGCGCTGTATATCGAGGGGCTTGACGAGGAGCGGGACGAGTATGCCGAAGGCGCACAGAATGTACTGCCGCCCTTGGAAGAGGGTGAATTGCTCAAGCTCCTGGAACTGATCCCCAACCAGTTTTTCACGCAGCCCCCGCCACGCTACACGGAGGCCACCCTGATCAAGTCGCTGGAACAGAAGGGCATCGGCAGGCCGAGCACCTACGCCCCCATCGTCTCCACCATCCAGGACAGGGAATATGTCTTTAAGGAAGCAGGTAAGCTCCGCCCCGAGGAGATCGGGATGGTGGTCACCGACCTGCTGGTAGCTAATTTCCCCAATATCGTGGATTATAATTTCACCGCTAAGATGGAAGAGGAACTGGATGAGATCGCCAGCGGGACACGCGATTGGCTGACGGTGATAAGGGCCTTCTACACCCCCTTTGAAACGGACCTGAACAATGCCCAGGAGAACCTGCAGAAGATAGTCATCACCTCTGAGGAGAAATGCCCGGAGTGCGGCAAGCCCATGGTTTTGAAATCGAGCAGGTTCGGCAAGTTCCTGGCCTGCAGCAATTACCCCGAATGTATGGGCAAGAAGTCGAATACCGCCGACGCACCGCCCCCCGAGGTCACCAATGAACCGTGTCCCCTTTGCGGCAAGATGATGCTGATGAAGAAGGGGCGCTACGGCAAGTTTATGGCCTGCCCCGATTACCCCAGGTGCAACGGGAAAAAGGCCCTGGCGGGCAAAGGCGCCTGGACAAAGAAGGAAGGGGAAGGGCCGGCCGCGGCGGCTGAAACGACGGACGAAAAGTGCCCCACCTGCGGGGCGGACATGGTTGTCAGGGCGGGGCGCTTCGGCAGGTTCCTGGCCTGCAGCAAGTACCCCAAGTGTAAAACCACCAAAAAGATGGAGAACGCCGCTAAAAAGGAAGGCCCGGCGGAGGAAGAGACGGGGAAAGGGTAGTACACAGCCGGCCGGACCGGGGTAAGGCTTTTTATTAGTATGCAGAGACTGCAGAATCTGCGCCACAAATTGCTGCCCGACGGGCCCGACGGCCTGTTGGTCGGTTCATCGCCCAACCGGCGCTACCTCTCCGGCTTCCGCGGGTCCGCGGGCTGGCTGCTGATAACTTCCTCCGGGGCCCACCTTGCGGTGGACTTCCGCTACGTGGAACAGGCCAAACAGGAGGCTGACGGCTTCGAGATACTGCACATCAGCGGCGGCCTCCCGG
>JBFYUA010000073.1:0-3268 GCA_041300305.1 Dehalococcoidia bacterium
CGCCTCCATCCCGGCCTGCGGCAAGATCAATGAGTGCGTGCAATGCGGTGTCTGCAGCGGCTCCTGCACTACGGCCGCTCACTGGGAGCACCCGCCCCGCAAGATCATCGCGATGGTGCGAGCCGGGATGAAAGACGAGGTGCTCAACAGCAGCTCAATCTGGTACTGCGTCTCCTGCTACCTGTGCACCGCGCGCTGCCCGCGCGACATCAAGCCGGCCAACATCATGCATGCCCTCGAGGCTATCGCCCTCAAGGAAAATTATAAACCACCCACCAGGACCACGACCATGTACCGCTCCTTCGCCCGTTCCATCGAGCAGAACGGCCGCATTTACGAGTTCGGCTTCATGCTGGAATATTTCCTCAAGACCAACCCCTTCGCCGCGCTCAAGATGCTGCCCATGGCCTTCAGCCTGCTCAAGCATGGGCGTATGCCGCTGCTGCCCAAGGCGGTGGCAGGCCGGCGCCAGCTTAACCAGATGTTCCGTAACATAACCGCGGGAGGTTCAAGGTGAGATATTACGCGTATTATCCCGGTTGTTCTATGGAAGCCACCGGCGCTCCGGTGGAAAAGGCCATTAAAGCAATTGCCAAACCCCTGGACATCGAACTGATGGAGCTCGAGGACTGGACCTGCTGCGGCTCCTCGCCCTTCAGCGGCGTTGACAAGGTCAAGGCCATGGCCATAACGGCCCGGGTACTGTCTCAGGCCGAGAAGACGGGCCTCGACCTGGTGACGCCCTGCAGTTCCTGCTATACCATACTGCATGAAGCCAATGAACTTATGAAGGACGATCACAAGCTGGCCTGGCAGGTGCATGAAGCGCTGACCTCGGTCGGCCTCAGCTATAACGGCACGGTCAGGGTGCGGCACATTGTTGAGGTAATTTACAATGATGTCGGGATCCAAGCGCTGGCGGCTAAAGTCAAACGCCCGCTGACCGGGCTCAAGGTAGCCTGCTACCACGGCTGTCAGCAGGTCCGCCCCGAGTACGGCTATGACGACCGCGAATACCCGGACTGGCTGGACCAGATTTCCCGGGCGCTGGGGGCCGAACCCGTCAATTTCCCGCTCAAGGCCAAGTGCTGCGGCAGCTCGCTGGTCATCTCTGAGACCGGTATGGCGCTGGACCTCATCCACAAACTGCTGGAGAACGCCGCGGACAATGGCGCCCGTGCTATCGTCTCCACTACCTGCCCGCTCTGCCACACGGCATTGGATGCCTACCAGTCGGCGGTCAACAGCAAATTCAAGTCGAACTTCAACCTGCCGGTGCTGGCCGTGCCGCAGATCATCGCCGTGGCCCTCGGGCTTGATTTCAAGCAGGCCGCCCTGGACGGCAACATAGTATCGCCGCGCAAGCTGCTGGACCCTTACTTCAAAAACAAAATTGCTGCCACTGGTATCACGGCGCCGGCGCAAAAAGCTGCCGCGGGATGAAAGGACTGGTCCTCGGCATAGGCAACCCCATCATCGGCGATGACGGCGTGGGTTTCCGCGTCATCGAAGCACTCGAGGCCGACCCCCCTCCCGGTGATGTCACGCTGACCGCCAGCGACGTCTCGGGTTTTGCCATCCTCGATTACATCATCGATAACGATGAAGTCGTCATAGTCGATGCCATACAGACGGTGAACGGCAGACCCGGTGATATTTACCGCCTGTCCCTCGACGATTTCCGGGTGACCAAGCATACGCCATCGGCGCACGACGTGGACCTGCCGACCGCGCTCGAGATCGGCAGGATATTGAATATGAAGCTGCCGGGAAAGATCAGCATCGTGGCCATCGAGATACCCGATGCCTACGAATTCAGCAACGACCTCACCCCACCGGTGCAGGCCGCCGTCCCGCTTGCCGTTCAGATGGTCAAAGAGATACTGGCCGAAAGCCGGGGTTAACTACCCTTAAGCCATCCACTGATACTGCGTGTCGATACGAAATGTTGTATGCACCTTACGTAATTTGTATAATATCCCACTAATTTCTTCGAAATGAGCTTACGATGACAGCCAGGATAATAAATGGGCTTGAAATAGCCGCGGAGATACGCAGCGAACTGAAGGACCGGGTGGCCCGCCTGCAGGCAGCAGGCAAGGTACCATCCCTCGGCGTCGTGCTGGTAGGGGACGATCCCGCCTCACTTTCCTACGTCAAAGCCAAAGAGAAAGGCGCGCTCGAGATAGGGATGACTGAAAAGACCATACGCCTGCCTGCGGACACCTCCGAATCAAAGGTGATCGAGGCCGTCGAGGAACTCAACCGTGACCCCCTGGTGGACGGCATACTGGTTCAGACCCCGCTACCCGGCCATATCGATACCGAGAAGGTGCTCTATTACATTTCGCCTGAAAAGGACGTGGACGGCTTTCACCCGGTGAACCTGGGCAAGCTGCTGCGGGGGCAACCCTGCTTCCTGCCCTGCACGCCGCACGGCATACAGCAGATGCTGGTACGCTGCGGCTACGACCCGGCCGGGAAACACGTGGTAATCTGCGGACGCAGCAACCTGGTGGGTAAGCCGCTGGCAGCCATACTGCTGCAGAAGGCCAAAGGCGCCAACGCCACTGTGACCGTGGTGCATACCGGCACCGGCCATATCGCCAATTTCACGCGGCAGGCCGATATATTGGTGGCGGCCATGGGCAGCCCGCTCTGCATAACCGCCGATATGGTCAGGAAAGGGGCCGTGGTCATCGATGTAGGGGTCAACCGCGTCGAGGATAAAAGCAAAGAAAAGGGTTACCGGCTGGCCGGCGATGTCGATTTCGAGGCAGTGAAGGTGAAGGCCGCGGCCATAACCCCGGTCCCCGGCGGCGTCGGACCGATGACCGTGACCATGCTGCTGCAGAACACCATCGAGTCGGCAGAGCGCCTACAAAAACGTCATTGCGAGGAGCCCGCAGGCGACGCGGCAATCCATCCTCGCCGCATGGAGATATAACTGATGCCATATAACCCCCTGGTAATGAGCGACTGGCAGATAGCCGAAGAGGCCGAGAAAAATATGCCGCAGCCTTCCGATTGGCCGGCCAGGTTGGGCCTTGAGAAAGATGAGATCATTCCCTACGGCAAAGTGGCCCGGCTGGATTACCTGAAGATCATGAAGCGCCTGAACGACAAGCCGGACGGCAAATACGTCCAGGTCACCGGCATCACACCCCCTCCCCTGGGCGAGGGTAAAAGCACCACCACCTGCGGCTTGCTGGAAGGCCTGGGCAAGCGGGGACTGAACGTCGGCGGATGCATCAGGCAGCCCTCCGGG
>JBFYUA010000149.1:0-8570 GCA_041300305.1 Dehalococcoidia bacterium
CTTCTTAATGATATCTATGCCGGGCCTCAAATAAAGGTGGTAGGCGTTGCAGAGCAGCATCCCGATGCCGATGCGCTCAAGGTCGGCGGTGTCCAGGCTCTTGACCGTGGCCTGGGTGCCCACGGGCAGAAAGATGGGTGTACTGACTTTACCATGCAGGAGCGCCAGTCCGGCTACCCTCGCAGCAGTTCCCGCGCAGTAGTGCGTGATTTTGAACCAGCTGTCAGGCATAGGCGCTACGGGTTATTCCGCTTCCACTCCCAGTAGCCGGCATACCTCGCCAGGGCGCGCATGGCTTCGGCCGTGGTATCAAAGGCCGGGACTTTTGCGGCAGACAGCTTCGACCTCTGATCGCTGATGGTCCTCCACCTGATATTCTGCAGGTCATCATAGCCAGGCCTCGCGCCGCTGAGCACAGCGATTACGGGCTTTTTCTTCTGTTTGTGTAGGTCGATCATGCTGTCCACATCCATCCTGACGATGGCCGTCCACCACTCGTCGTCCAGGGGATTGTCGTCGGACAAATGCATTACCAGGCAGTCAAAATCGGGGTTTTCGGACATCAGTTGCCTGACCTGCGCGGCTTTATGTGCCTCGTCGCCCCAAATGGAGAAATCGATGGGGTTGCCTATCCAGTCCCACAGTGTTGGCACCAGTTCTTTAAGTTTATTCTTCAGCTCCGCGGAAAGCGGAGGCACCACCAGGCCGGCCTCTTCGGCCAGGTCCGCCGCGATGACGCACTTGCCGCCCCCGCCGCCTATGATGCCGACCCTCCTGCCCGGCAACGGGGGCAGACCGTTAAAAAGGCACAGCAGGCCGGTCATCTCATCAATATCTTTGACTTGAATGACGCCCGCCTGCTGAAATGCCGTGTCCCAGATGTTGTGCGAACCGGCCACGGCGGCGGTATGGGAAGCCACAGCCCTGGTGCCGGCTTTGCCCCGGCCTCCCTTGATGGCTATGACGGGCTTCTTCCGCGCCGCCGCGCTTAAGGACCGCATAAACCTCCTGCCGTCCCTGACCCCCTCAAAGTACCCCGCGATGACTTCGGTCTTTTCATCGTTTGCCAGGTAATCGAGGATGTCGCTCTCGTCGACCTGCATGGCGTTGCCGTAGCTGAGGACCTTGCTGAACCTCAGGCCCAGCAACACGCCGCCCTGGACAAGCAGGGAAGCGGCGCCGCCGCTCTGGAAAACCAGGCCGATATTGCCTGGTTCGGCGGGCATACCGTAGCCGAAGGCCACCTTCGATTCGGGGCAGTAAATTCCCATACAGTTGGGCCCTATCAGGCCAACGCCGAGCCGCCCGGCAGTTTCCTTGATCTGCTTTTCCAGCTCCAGCGCCTGCGGGCGCCCCGTCTCACCCAAACGCGCGGTAAAGAGGTGAACGGCCCTGACATTTTTTAATTTACATTCTTCCAGCAGGGAAAGGACCCTCTCCGTGGCGACACAGCAGATGACCAGGTCCACGTCGCCGGGCACGTCTGCCAGCGTGGGATAGGCCTTAAGGCCGAGGATGGCGTCCTTCTTCGGGTGGACCGGGTATACGCCGCCGCTGAAACCCAGGTCGACCAGGTGCTTGAGGAAATGATAGCCTGCCGAAAGAGTCTGGTCGGATGCCCCCACCACGGCTACGGAGCGGGGGTAAAACGCGTAGTGCAGGACGGACTGCGGGTCCGGGATCAAAGTAGCCACCTGTCTATTACCATCGCAGTGAAAATAATGCCCAGGTAGGGGAAAGCGGTAAATTTATAAACGGACCACGAATTCCCGGATGTCGGTGAAAACAGCAGGCGCAGGCTGGCCGCTATCATCAGTGCACCGAGGACGCAGCAGGCCGCCAGGTAGACCCATTGGAACTTCCCGGAAAGGACATAAATGAGCACCGATATCACGGCCAGGAGAAATGACAGGACGGCCAGGACCCTGATTACATTGCGCTCTTTCCAGCTGAGCGGAAAATAATGCAGCCCTGCCTGCCCGTAATCTTCACGGTTGGCCAGCATCAGGGTCCAGACGTGCAGCGGTGTCCATGCGGCTATCAGGCAGAAAAACAGCACCGGTAAAATTTCGATGGAAGACTGGCCCGACAGCGCGTACCAGCCGATGAGCACCGGGGCGCTGCCTGCGATAATGCCGAAGTAGGTGCAGGCAACCGTCTTGCGCCATATCCCCGAGACGAGTATGCCGACAGCCCCGATTAAAAAGCAGGCGGGCGACAATAACCAGGCCAAAACCAGCCCGCCCAGGATGCACGCTACGATGAGGGGTAGCGCCTTTTGGGGCGGATTTATCCTGCCCGACGGCAATGCCCTGGAACAGGTGCGTTTCATACGGGCGTCAACATCACGGTCAAGATAGTTGGTCAACCCGTTGGCGCCGGCGCTTCCCAGCGTTATGGCCACTACGGTCAGAATGAAGGTATCAAGCGGAAAAACGGCCTGCGTTATTGAGGCCGCGACCAGGGCAGTACACGCGCCAATATAAACCAGCAGGCTGGTCTCTTTGGGCTTGAGTACATTAATGTAACCGGCGAGGCCCGGAGGCGGACTAACTTTGTTGCTCAATCTGAATTAACCTTATGTAATGCCCGCAACAGCGGACGTAACCCTAATATCTTATAATGTTTTCTCTCCGGCATCAAAAGCAGGCTCATCCGGCCCGCTTTCTTCACCTGTTAACCTAGATTCGTCCAGGTAAAATTGCAATATCACCGCCGCCGCCGCCGCATCGATTTTGTCCCTCAGCCGGGCGGACCTCTTCCTCGTCGCTCTTAATTTCTGGTCCGCTGTAACTGACGATAACCTCTCGTCCTGCAATACTATTTCGATACCGATCTGGGCCGCTATTTTAGCTTTGAATAAGAGGACCTTCTCCGCCTGCGGCCCTACCGTCCCATCCAGGGAATAGGGCAGGCCGATAATCAGCTTCTCCACGCTGTGCCTGTCCACCAGGCCGGCTATTTCGAGCAGCGCGCGCTCATCGCTGGTGCGGAGGATGGTTTGCAGGGGCGAGGCAAGTATCTGCAGCGGGTCGGACAGGGCCACCCCTATCCTCTTGTCCCCAACGTCAAGCGACAGGCACCTACCCATTGAGCAATTCTTCAATGAATTTGGGGGCGGCCTGCAGCGCTTCAGCTATCTTCTCTTTGTCTTTGGCCCCGGCCTGCGCCATATCCGGCTTCCCCCCGCCGCTGCCCCCGGCAATCTCAGACACCTTCTTGACCAGTTTTCCGCAGTGGATGCCCATGGAGACGATATCCGGGGTGGCCATGGCCACAAAGCAGGGCTTATCGTCGTAAACGGTGGCCAGCACTACTACGCCGCTCTGCAGTTCAGTTTTCAGCAGGTCACCCATCTCCAATAACGAGGACATCGGGGTAGACGAAACCTGTGAAACCAGCGCCTTCACCCCCTTGATACTTTTTACGCTGTCCCTGGTCAGCCGGGCAACTTCGTATTTGGATAATTCACGCTGCAGGGACAATATGGTTTTATTGCTTGAATTGAGACTGTTATTGAGCCCGCTGATTTTGGCCGGCAATTCGTGGTAAGCCGCTTTAAGACTGCCCGATAGCTGGTCAAGTATGGCCAGCCTTTCGTTGATGAGTGTCTCGGCGCCGCTCCCGGTCACGGCTTCTATGCGGCGTAAACCGGTCCCGATGCTGGCTTCACTGGTGACCAGGAAATATCCTATTTCGCCGGTGGTCCCGACATGGGTACCGCCGCACAGTTCAGCGCTGACCCGGGGTTCACCAATCCTGACAACCCTGACGGTATCACCGTATTTTTCCTCGAAGATCGCCATGGCGCCTTCACGGGTGGCCTCATCATAAGAGCATGTACCCGTGGCTACCGGCAGGTCTTTTCTTATGATCTCGTTAACACCCCTCTGTATCGCGACGACTTCCTCCCGGCTGATACCTGAGAGGTGCGTGAAATCGAAGCGCAGCCTGTCAGGGGCCACCATGGACCCGCGTTGGCTGACATGGCTGCCCAGGACGTTGCGCATGACGGCCTGCAGTATGTGCGTGGCCGTATGGTTCCTGGCGATATCCAGGCGGCGGTTTTCATCGACCGCCGCCTCAACGGTATCTCCCACGGCTATCGAACCCTTCATTACGCGTCCTGAGAGCACTATGCCGCCCGCGGCGAATGACCGGGCATTATGTATGTCTATATTTGCAGTTTTCGACGATAACCTGCCCGTATCGCCGACCTGGCCGCCCATTTCCCCATAGAAGGGGGTCCTGTCCAGCACCAGGGCCACCGCTTTCCCTTCCCCGGCTTTTTCCACGATCTGGGCGGTCTCCTCGTCAATGATCTGGACAATTTTGGAACTAACAGACAGCCCCTCGTACCCGGTAAACTCGGTCAATTTGAGAGAGGGACCCAGCCTGGCAACGATATCGGCGTCGGTCTTGTCCCCGGCAAATCTGTGTGTGGCGCGGGCCCTCTCACGCTGCTTTTCCATCTCGGCCTCAAAACCCTCCCGGTTGACAGCCAGGCCATGGTCCTGGGCAATCTCGGCGCTCAATTCCAGTGGGAAGCCATAGGTGTCCCAGAACCTGAAGACGTCCTCATCCAGCAGGCAGGAGCGGTTTTGCGCTTTAGCATCGGCAATGGCCGTCTCGCACAGGTTGATGCCGGCATCCAGCGTATCATTGAATTTCTCCTCTTCGTTCTTGATAATACCGAAGATCAATTTCTGGTTCGCCACTAATTCAGGGTAAACAGGGCCCATTTTCTCTATGACTGCCCTGGCCATTTCTCCCATAAATGGTTTACGCAGGCCGAGTTTCCGGCCCAGGAAGCAGGCGCGCCTCAACAGCCGCCTCAATACGTAGCCCCTGCCTTCATTGGAAGGCAGCAGCCCGTCGGCGATCAGGAAAGCCACGCCCCGGCTGTGCTCGGCAATTACCCTGACATTCCTATCCGTTATGTCATCTTTTCCCGGGGAAACGCCGGCTATTTTGCTGATTTTTCCTATCAGCGGCGCGAACAGGTCGGTGTCATATACCGTCGCATTGCCATTGCACACGGCGACCATTCTCTCCAGCCCCATGCCTGTATCGATATTCGGTTTGGGCAGCCCGGTCCTGTTCCCCCCGGCGTCCTGGTTGAACTGCATGAAGACCAGGTTCCATATCTCGGAAAATCTCTCGCAGCTGCACGAGGGGTCGCACCCGGATTTGCCGCAACCGCGGTCAGCGCCGAAATCGTAATGTATCTCGCTGCAGGGACCGCAGGGACCGCTGTCGCCCGCCGGGCCCCAGAAATTCTCTTTTTCTCCCAGCCTGACAATCCTGTTTTCCGGCACGCCGATGCCCCTCCAGATGTCGAAGGCCTCGTCGTCATCCAGGTAGATCGTCACCCAGAGCCTGTCCGCCGGCAGCTTCATCCTCTGTGTGACGAACTCCCAGCCGAACCCGATGGCCTCCTTTTTGAAATAGTCACCCACGCTGAAATTGCCCAGCATCTCGAAAAATGTCAGGTGCTTGTTGTCGCCCACGGAATCGATATCGGTTGTCCTGAAGCATTTCTGGCATGAGGCCAGGCGGGGGTTGGGAGGGACCTCAATCCCTAAAAAATAAGGTTTTATCTGCACCATGCCCGCCGTGGTCAGCAGCAGGGTGGGGTCGCCATGCGGTATCAGGGAGGAACTGGGTATGACCCTGTGTTTCTTTTCGGTAAAATAATTTAAAAACGCCTCGCGTATCTCATGGCTTTTCACGGTAAATCACCTCTGCGCATTTTATTAAAGGTAGCATATGCAAGTCAATGAAAAACACCTGCCTGCGATCGGCCGTAGCCGGGTTTAGAACCATCAAACAACATATGTTACAATCAGTGACATAAGGAGACAAATATGCCTGTTTATGAATACCGGTGCAAAAACTGCCATAGCAAGGTGGAGATATACCTGCCGAAATTCACCGGCGAGACTCCGCCCTGCCCGAAGTGCCAACAAAATTCACTGAACCGCATTTTCTCCAGTTTCATGATGCAAAAATCCTATAAAGATGTATATGATAACATTCTTTCCGACGCACAGCTAACGCGGGGGTTAATGAACAATGACCCGCGGGCGCTGGCGGAATGGAACAAGCAGATGAGCGGCGGTGAACCGATCGCCCCGGAATACCAGGAAACCATGGAAAGGATGGAGCGCGGCGATATGCCTGCAGGCCCGCCGCCCGCTGAACAACCACCAGCGGAATAAACAGGTTGCTGAGGATTAACGGACATGCCGATCTACGAATACATCTGCGCTACCTGCAATAAAAAGGTGACGGTTTTCCTGCGCACGGCATCGGCGGAAGCCAAGCCGCTGTGCCCGGTGTGCGGTAACGGCGGCCTGGTACGCATCATCTCAAACTTCGCAGTACACAAATCCCTGGCTACCGTCTATGAGGAAAGCAGCACGCCGGGGGACGCGATATCAGCGGATTACTATAAAGACCCCCGCAATATCGGCAGGCGCCTGGAAAAGCGGCTGCAGGATGCCAATATTGCGATGCCACCGGAGATAGGGAGGAGCATAGCCGAGGCGCGGGAGGGCAACCTTCCCGGTTCCCTCAAGGATTTGGACAGTGCATCAGCAGATTCTGCGTATAATTGATGCCAATGTCAACCGCATCAGCGAGGGTTTGCGCGTCCTGGAGGATGTTGCCAGGTTTATCGTGGAGGATGTCGAACTAAGCCGCCAGTTGAAAACTATCAGGCACCAATTGAACAGTTCGGTGGAAGAAATCGGCCTGCATGTCATCGGGACACGGGACGCGGAAGGGGACGTAGGCGCTAATTTCGATGTAATTCATGACCACCGGGACCTTTCATCGATAATCAGGGCCAATGCTAAAAGGGCGCAGGAAGGCATCCGCGTGCTTGAGGAATTATCCAAGCTCCCCGGGCTAAAGGCCTTATTGTCCACCGCCGCATTGAAAGAATCCAGATACAAAATATATGCCCTCGAGAAAATCCTGGTAACCAGGTTACCCGGGCAGCAGGCCGTAAATAAATCAGCGGACCAGGCCTGAAGGTGCGCGTTTCAACTTTCAATTACGGCAGGAAATAAATTCTTTTCGGCTGAGATTAGGCATTTTTGCCTACTATATTTAGCTTGACTTTGGCCGTTGCCACTGCTAAAATCTCCGATTTGGTGGGTACATGTTTCCGGGTAAACGTAGCCACGATTATAAATCAAATAAGTAAGGAGGTACTATGGTACAAATTCCCCCGATCTTTTGGATCGTCCCTGTCGCCGGTGTACTGACAGTACTGTTTGCCGCATGGTTGGCAATCGGTATCATGCGCCGGCCTACGGGCACGCCAAAGATGAAAGAAATCGGCGACATGATTTTCGAAGGCGCGTGGGCCTTCCTTAAAAGGCAGTATGGCACCATTGCGATTTATACAATCGTGGTTGCCATAATTATCGGCGTAATCGTAGCCATACTGCCGCCGGAGGAAGCGCTGGCTAAAGCCGGCTATGATCCGATGTCAATCGGCTGGCATACAGCAATCGCCTTCCTGGTCGGCGCCATCTGTTCCGGCGTATCCGGTTTCATCGGCATGTACATCGCCGTGAAATCCAACGTCCGCTGCGCCGCCGCGGCACAGAAGAACCTTACCGAGGCGGTCAAAGTGGCACTGCAGGGCGGCGCTGTATCAGGTTTCCTTATCACCGCGCTCAGCCTCATCGGCGTTACCGTTATCTTCTTCGCCTTCGGTGGCGCTACCACTCCCGAGTTATCTCCCCACCTGATAGTTGGCTTCGGCTTCGGCGCCAGCTTCGTGGCGCTCTTTGCCCAGCTCGGCGGCGGTATCTATACCAAGGCTGCTGACATGGGCGCTGACCTGGTCGGCAAAGTGGAAGCCGGCATCCCCGAAGACGACCCCCGCAACGCCGCTGTTATCGCCGACCTGGTCGGTGACAACGTCGGCGACTGCGCCGGACGCGGCGCCGACCTTTTCGAATCAACCGCTGCCGAAAATATCGGCGCAATGATCCTCGGTGTTATTGCATATGTAGCCACCCAGAACGTAGTATGGGTCCTTTTTCCGCTGGTTATCCGCGGCTTCGGTATGATCGCCAGCATGATCGGCATCATGATCGTGAAGGCCAAAGAGGACGAGAATGCCATGAACGCCCTCAACCGCGGCTACTATGTAGCCATCGCACTGTCCATTATCGGGCTGGCTGTTACTGTTCACTTCATGCTCGGTAACTGGTGGCTCTTCGTGGCCGGCCTGGTGGGTATCGCCGCCAGCATCGCCATCATTTTCGTTACACAGTATTACACTGAGTCCCGCTATAAACCGGTCCAGGATATTGCCGAGGCTTCTAAAACCGGCCCGGCCACCAATATCGTGGCCGGCGTAGCGGTAGGCTTCGAAACTACCTTCGCAACCGCCATAGTTATCGGCGCCGCCCTTATCCTCGCCTACCTGTTGGGCACCCTCAGCGGTGTCCCGGGCGGCGGCGCCTTCGGCACGGCCGTGGCGACTATGGGCATGCTGATGACCTGCCCCTACGTCCTCTCGATGGACACCTTCGGGCCTATCACCG
>JBFYUA010000164.1:0-6340 GCA_041300305.1 Dehalococcoidia bacterium
AAAGGCAAGAAACGGCTGGGTGTGCACACAGAACTGATGTCTGACGGCATTGTGGAACTGATGAAGCTGGGTGTGATAGATAACTCGAAGAAAAAAATCGATCGCGGCAAGACCGTGGCTACGTTCTGCATGGGCCGTAAGGAAACATATGATTATATTCATGATAATCCCGCCATTGAATTTCGCACCATTGAATATACCAACAACCCCCTGGTTATTGCGCAGCACGATAATATGGTGGCTATTAACAGCGCGCTGGAGATCGACCTGACCGGTCAGGCCACCGCCGAGTCGATAGGCAAGACCTTTTACAGCGGTGTGGGCGGCCAGGCGGATTTCATGCGCGGCGCCATCCTGTCGCGTAATGGAAAGACGATATTGACAATCCAGTCCACCGCCCAGGACGGGTCAGTTTCCAGGATAGTGCCCTTTCTCAGCGAAGGCTGCGGCGTAACCATGATAAGGGGTGACATACACTACGTTGTCACCGAGTACGGCATCGCCTATCTGCATGGCAAGAATATCCGTGAACGCGCCATGGAGTTAATCGCCATCGCTCACCCGCAATTCCGCCCCGGGTTGATTGAAGACGCCAAAAAGCTAAACCTTATATACAAGGACCAGGCCTTCGTGCCGGGCAAGCGCGGCGAATACCCAGAGTCCATGGAAACTTATAAGACAACAAAGTCAGGGCTGCAACTGTTTTTCCGTCCGCCCAAAATCAGCGATGAACAACTGCTTAAGGATTTCTTTTATTCGCTCTCCGACCAGAGCCTCTACCGCCGCTTTATCTCCAGCCGCAAGGACATGCCCCACGAGAGGTTGCAGGAATTTGTAGTGATAGACTACATGCAGGAACTGGTTATCCTGGCGACCAGGGTAAGCGGGGACAGCGAGCAGGTGGTGGGTATAGGCCAATATGGTATAGGCCAGGACGTGCACAGCGCCGAGGTAGCCTTTGCGGTGCGTGATAAAGAGCAGAAGCAGGGGATAGGCACCGAATTGCTGAACTACCTGATTTTCCTGGGCAGGAGGAACGGACTGCTGGCCTTTGTCGCCGAGGTATTGTATGAGAACCGGCCGATGCTGACGGTCTTTGAAAGGGCAGGGTTCAAGGTTGTGAATAGCGGTGAAGGCCTGTATTACCTGAAGTTTACTTTATAAGGATAATAAATATAGGGTAAGGAGGTCAGTCTTATGGATTTATCCTGGTGGCGAGACCTGGTGATAGTGGTCTGGGGTTTGATAACCGCTATCGCCGCGGTATGTATATGCGTAGTCGTATTTTTGCTTTATCAGAAGCTGGCCCCGCTGGTCGAGGAAGCCAATATTGTCGTCGGCAAGGTTGGGGATGTCGTCGATTATACTAAGGAAGAGGTTATCAGCCCGGTCCTGCAGTTCGCCTCAGGGGCGCAGGGTATAGTTCAGGGCATCACACTTATCGCGGACATTTTTAAGAAGAAGGAGAAGTAACATGACTAAGGATTCAGGGTCCGGGTTTGTTACAGGCTTGATAATGGGAGCCTTGATCGGTGTGGTAGTGGGATTCCTCTACGCGCCGCAGAGCGGCACGGAAACACGCCGCCTGGTCAAAGAGAAAACCGAGGTTGTCAAAGAAAAGGCAGCCAGGGCGGCCAGGCGCGTGACAGATGTGGTGCAGAGCCGCCTTAAAGGCGAAGAGGAATAGTATTGTGCCTCGGGGCGCCTGACGGCCCTCGGCAGCCATAGCGGTGGCTTTAGTAAAAAGATTTTGAGTAGACAGTCTCAAAAAGGAGGGTTCAGCGGGGTGACCGGGCCCGGAGTGGTCATTGACAACCTTATGGTTGAAGTATATTATACTGACCAATAGCTATAAGTGATGATAATCGTCTGATTGAGAAATTGACATGGCGAATCCCTGCTAATACAAAAAATATCCAAAGTCGTGGCGTCCAGGAGGTGTTTGAAATGGGTAGTCTTCTCGAGGGCATAAGGGTGATCGACTTTACGGGTTCTGTATCAGGGCCGGCGTGTAGCATGTTCTTAGCCGACGCTGGAGCCGATGTCATAAAGATCGAGAGGCCTGTTCGCGGGGACGACTCCCGCATGTTCCCTCCGTTCCAGAAAGGCCAGAGCGGCTCGTTCGTAACCCTGAATCGAGGAAAAAGGGGCATCGCACTCAATATGAAGGAAGAGGAGGGAGTCGAGATTTTCAAGGAGCTGGTCAGGGTCAGCGATGTTGTAGTTGAAAACATGACGCCCGGGACTATGGCGAAGCTCGGCTTGGATTACGAGAACCTGAAGCGAATCAAGAGCGATATAATCCTTTGTTCGATATCTGGTTACGGCCAGACGGGACCTTTTTCGCCCCTGCCCGGATACGATTCAGTCATACAGGCCATGAGCGGCCTAATGAGCGTAACCGGTTTTCCGGACGGGCCTCCCACACGCGTGGGTTCACTGATAACCGACATTTCAAGCGGGTTGTTCGGCGCTCTCGGCGTCTGCATGGCTCTTTACCATAGGGCGAAGACCGGCAAGGGGAATCTGATAGACGTGTCCATGCTTGATGTGGCGATTACGCTCCTCGACGCAAATATGCTCACATACACCATCGAGCACCAGGAGCCGACCCGTGATGGAAACCGCCTTAAGTACATCACGCCTTTCGATACATTCCACTGTTCGGACGGCGATGTGCTGATAATCTGTGGAAATGAGACGAACTTTGGAGCGCTGGCCGATTCTATTAACCGACCCGATCTCAAGGATGACGAAAGGTTCAAGGGCAATCCCAGCCGCACGCAGCATGAACCGGAACTCAAGCCCATCATCGAGCAATGGACATCGACCAGAGAGCGCAGACAGGTGCTTGATATACTGCTCCCGGCCGGCGTGCCTGCCGCACCCGTGAACAAGGTCTCCGAGGCGCTTGAGATGGAGCAAACCAGGGTGCGCGGCATGTTGCAGGACATTGATCAACCTGGCGCAGGGCGAATGACCATCTGCGGGCCGACACTCAAGGTCCCGGAAACGCCGCTTCATATAAGTGGACCCTCGCCGCTTCTTGGGCAGCACACCCGCGAGGTACTAGCCGATCTGCTCAAGTACGGGGTTGAAAGACTCGACGATCTCGAGGCAAGGGGCGTAGTCGAAAACCGGGAAGCACCGGATGAAAAGTAAAGCCATCGGAAAGGAGTACCCGCCGGTTTCGTATACGGTTACCCGGGAGATGATACTCGCCTACTCGCACGCGGTTGATGAGACGAGCCCGTATTTTACCGACAAGGAGGCCGAGGTACTTTACGCGCCGCACACCTTGGTCGGCGCATACACGCTGCTGCTGATGCCATATGTAGTCGCCGATAAGGAGCTTGGGCTTGATATAACCAAGAGGATACTCCATGTTCACCAGGAGTACGAGTGGAAGCGGACGGCGGTAGCTGGCGACGTACTTACGATACGGGGACGTATCGCCGACATCAACGAGAAGGATGAGCGCAAATTCATCGTTTTCGAGGGTGACATCGTGGACGCCCGCGGGGAGCAGGTGGTGATCGCCCGCTCCACTCTCATGGTCGGATAAAAGGGGGTATAGGTTGATAAAATCGGATGTATGTGCCGGGTTTGAGCTTCCAACGGTCACTCACCTCGTGACCCGCGAAAATATCGTCCGCTACGGACGGCTCGTCACCGGTTTCAACCCTTTGCACGATGACGACGAGTTCGCCAAGGAGCTTGGTTTCGAAAAGATTGTCGCCCACGGGGTATTACACCTCAACTACATATCCGAGATGCTATGCTGCTACGCGGGGCATCCTAACCGGGTCAAGAAGATATACATAGATTTCGTAAAGGCTGTGTACCCCGGCGATGTGATCACCGCGAGGGGAGTTGTCAGGGAGGTTCGCGAGGAAGGCTCGTCCATGCGCATCGTAATAGATGTATGGTCGGAGAACCAGGACGGCGTTAGGGTGATGGATAGAGGTACCGCGGAAATCGAGTCCGGATCGTGAACCGTGTCCCGAGTTCGCATCAGCCGAGGCAGAGACTTGCAGGCCAACTCCAGTCCCCCCAGAAGGTCATCCGAGGCTGCGTTCCCGCTTTAAGTGATGTTATGCGGGTTAGTACTGTTTGAAAATTGAATTGAATTCTTGAAGCTGGATGCTTAGGGTTAGGAGTACCAGCAGGATCAACTTGCCATCAGCAAAACTGGCGCACCTATTGAGGGGTGGGAACCATTTAGATAGGCTACGTCATTTATAATAAAGCGGCTCGTGCAGAGCATCAGATTGATTTGGGAGAGTTACCGGATACAGGCCAAATCCAAACTGACAACGCTGCTTTCCGAATCATCGCAGCACTTGCCTGCCTGTTATTCGCCTCGCTTTACCTGATTAGAAAACACTGTGGCTATCTTGCCCAACAGCAGTAATTGGGTCTGAACAAATCCCCAGGTGGGTCCTTTCACACTTTACTTCCGATATAGCCGCGCTGAAATTAAATTGATACAGTAACCAGGATTTCGTGGCCGGCAGCATGGCCATCATACCTGCTACCATTCCGACCCTGCTTGGCTTTTTTACCCTGCCTTTCTTTCTTTTCTTCGTGCTAATGTATTATGAGTCTTTTTAATTTTTTTTCAAGATATCATGCCGGAGAGGGCAGCAAAGCGTACCGGTGATATACTTGGCATCATCGGCAAAGTCATGGGACGCTACATACGTTCCACCATTGTGCTGAGATTATAGCCGGGGGCATAGTGTTCCTGGGGCTGCTGGCCCTGGGTATCCAGCATTCGGCTGCACTGACGGCTTTGACCGCACTCACCCAGTTCATCCCCATCGTCGGCCCGGTTATTTCCGGTCTGATCACACTCATTATCACTTTCGCGCTGCAGCCGCAAATGGCTATCCGTGTGGTGCTGGTATTTATCGTCGCCCAGGCCATATTAAACAGCGTTTTCGGCAACTGGATACAGGGGAAATATATGCAACTGCATCCCGCCGTCATCATGGTCTTATTGGTCGTCGGCGGCTACATAGCCGGGTTCTGTGGTATGATACTGGCGTTGCCTGTCGGCGCCACGGTCTGGGAGATACTCAAGTATTTTCGCATCGCCGGCGCTGCCGAAAAGCTCGAGGCCTGATTTAAGCTTGACAGTCAAATTCCCATAATGTATCATTCTCGTTTGGTATATCCTGCCCGTAGTTACTTATGGATTTGCGAGTTAATTGTTAGGCCCGTTCACAAACCGGTTGTCTTTCTCATTTTTTATTAAGGGATCAATCTAAAATACTATAGAAAATAATACAAGGAGGATTAGCAAAACAAGAGTATGGCAGACAAACCCGAAGAGAAAAAATCCACTATCACCTCAATGTCGGTGGAGAACCGCAAGTTCCCGCCATCCAAGGAATTCACCAAGAATGCTTACATCAAGAGCATGGCGGAGTACAAAAAGATCTACAAGCGCTCCATAGACGATATGGAGGGATTCTGGGCGGAACAGGCGACCCAGATTGACTGGTATAAAAAATGGGACAAGGTGCTGGTCAGCGATTTTAAGAATGGCAAACACGAATGGTTCGTGGGCGGAAAACTCAATGTTTCCTACAACTGCCTTGACCGTAACCTGACCACCTGGCGCAAGAACAAGGCCGCCATCATCTGGGAAGGCGATATCGGTGATTCCCGCACCTACACCTACGAACAACTCTGGTACGAGGTCAACAAAGCAGCCAACGTGCTTAAAAAGCACGGCATCAAGAAGGGCGACCGCGTTACAATTTATCTGCCCATGATACCGGAGTTGGCCATCGCCATGCTGGCCTGCACCAGGATCGGCGCCATCCACTGTATAGTTTTCGGCGGATTTTCCGCAGACGCACTTAAAGACAGGATCATTGACAGCGAATCCACGATGCTCATCACCGCAGACGGCTATTACCGCTCCGGCAAGGTTGTCGGCAGCAAAGCCAATGCCGACCAGGCCCTGCAGTCCTGCCCCAAGTGCAAGAAAGTTATCGTGGTCAACCGCGCCAACAACAGTGCGCCGATGGTTGCCGGGCGTGACTTTGCCTGGAATGACGAAATGGCGCAGGATGATGTCAAGAAGCCCTGCGAACCCGAGAAAATGGATGCCGAAGATCCGCTATTCATCCTCTACACCAGCGGCAGCACCGGCAAGCCCAAGGGCGTCCTGCATACCACGGCAGGCTACCTGCTCTATGTCATGACCACTTTCAAATGGATCTTCGATTACAAGGATGAAGATACTTACTGGTGCACGGCCGATATCGGCTGGGTTACCGGTCACAGCTACATCGTTTACGGCCCGCTGGCCCAGGGCGCTACCAGC
>JBFYUA010000191.1:0-4172 GCA_041300305.1 Dehalococcoidia bacterium
TTATTAATAAAGCTGCCAAGCTTTGTGGCTGACCGTAATTTGAATACCACTTATAATACTGCTCCCCATTAAGACAGTCTAATTGCTAAGCCGATAACACTACCTGCCGGGCGCCCGCAGGGCCTTTCTTTTGGCCAGTATGGACTGTGCAACCTCCCTTCCTCGTTTAAAAGCCGCCACGTACAGCGCCTTTAACCGCTCGGGTTGCAATTTCTCCCCGTTGGCGCACCACTGGTAGATGGCCTGCCCGACGGCATAGGTCCCTGCATAGGCCACAGCTATCTTGGGGATAACGCCGTAGGCCGGTATCAACCCCACCAACTGGCGCGCAACCTGCCGCCACAGGAAGGCGCTGCCCACCACCGCCGTGAGTTTTGGTATGGTTTCCCGCCAATCAGAAGGCAGGCCCATGGCCAGAGCAATCTTATAGGCCATCAGCGCCTGGTTCTTGGTGAGTATGACGATGTCGGCAAGGTTCAGCGGCAGGTCAAGGAAGACATTAATTTCAGCCAAGCCGGTGGTCAGGCTGTAGGCGCTATTGACAAAACAGGTGTCGTCGATAAGCTTTTGACAGACAGGTTCCCTCAATAAGGGCAGCCGCCGGGCAAGCCGGACCTCCCTGCCCGGGCAGGCCCGAAGCATGGCGGGGACAAGCGATTTTTGCAGCGACTGATAATCATACGCCGCAATAGCCACTGCCTCTGCCCCCGGCCATTGCTGCGCCCCGTTCATAACGGACTGCGGATTTTGCACCAGGTCGGCTTTGTTATAACAAACGACAACAGGTATATTTTTCTTCTTCAACCCGGCGAAAACGGCCTGTTCGGGCAGATGCGTCTCTTTAGCTGCATCCAATACCAGTAGCACAAGGCTGTGCGCCTGCACGGGGACGTCGTCCGCCAGGCCGTGTTCACTGAGCGGTGGAATGCCGGCCTGCTCAGATACATGGGGGCCGCTTAGCAATTGACTGATAAGCGTTGTCCTGCCCGTCCCGCTGTCACCAACAACGGCGATATGTACAGGGGCCTCAGCCTGCCGGCGCACGGCGTTAAGGTCCACCTCGCGCAGCATTTTGAAGCCGCCGGCTAAATCGGGCCATTTCAACATATGTTCTTCTCCAGGATATCCACAGTTTACAGCATCAGGCTTCTGAAGGCCATGCTTCTTGTGTTACAATCTCCCATCATCAGTAATAACCTGGCAAGAGGGAGTACCATAGCCATGACAGAAATAAAAGCCGCAGCGACACCATTTGTACACGGCCGGACAGGCAAAAAATTACCCGGGCACCTTGACCTGTTCCGGCAAAAAGCCCTGGACCTGGGCGCCGCCGGGGCGGAGATTATACGCGCCGAGCAATTGGTTGTTGACGAGCGCGTACGCTTGAAATGCCTGATACCCCGCTGCCTGCGCGCCGGGGAAACGCCCAACTGCCCGCCGAATGCCCCGGACCTCGACCTCGTGCGCAAGGCCCTGGCCCGCTACTCGTGGGGGATATTGATTAAAACACACGTCGAACCGGTGGGCGATTTCGTCCCGGGCAGCAACAAAGATAAATCAGGCACGGACCTCAGCCTGCTCTTCCACCGGAAAACAGCTGATATAGTTTATGAGATTGAGCGGCTGGCTTATAAGCACGGTTATTCCCTGGCCATGGGGCTTGGGGGCGGTTCCTGCAAGGACTACCTTTGCCACGGACTGGTCTGCCAGTTCAAGGACAGCGGCAGGTGCCGCTTCCCCCTCAGGGCCAGGCCGGCCATGGAGGCGCTGGGCATAGACGTGGTGGATATTATGGGCCAGTCCGGCTGGGAAGCCTACCCGCTTTTAGATGACCCCGCCGGGATACCCTGCGCCACCTCGGTCGGGCTGGTGATGATTAACTGATAACAGGAGCTTATGATGGCGAGAACGGCATTAGAAATAACCGAAGAATACCTTTCAGATGACCCCAAGAAATGGGGCAAGCTGGCCAGCGACATATCCTACCGCAGGCTGGAACTGCTGCTGCTGCGGGAGATTTTATTGGAACTGCAAAAGCTCAACCGCGATAAAGCCGGCGCCGGGTCTTAGCCCCTGGTTATCTCCTCAGCCTGCCGCGGTTGCCCCACCAGCCTCCACCATATGCCGATATATCGATGATAAACCCGATGGCTACCATCAGCCAGGCAAACGGGTTGGACATACCCATGTACTGCATCACTACCACGTAAAAAATCATGGTATAGGGCAGGAAAATAATGCCGAGAAGGGGAATAATGAAATCACCCCTGAATGCCCGGCTGATCATATCGGAGAACAGCCACATGCACACCAGCGCAAAACGGGGGCCGATCATTAAGAACAGGCTTACAAAACAACACATGGGTTATCATCCTCCCTTTTTATCTCCAACATTATTGCAGATTTCTGCCTTTTATGACAGTATACTGCTGGGCATTGTCCGGGCCCGGCCACAATTTGCAGCGCTGCACCTGAATAAATGCGGAGGCGATAAAAATGGAGGCCATCCAAATCGGCGAATGGTCCCTCAGAAACTGGGAAAAAGCCGACATCCCGGCCCTGGTGAAATATGCCGATAACCATAAGATATGGTTGAACGTGCGCGACGTCTTTCCCTTTCCCTACACGCAAAATGACGCGGAGGCCTGGATCAATAACATGCAGGACCCGCTGACCAATTTCGCCATTGCCGGCGAAACCGAAGCAATCGGTGGCATAGGGTTTAACCTGCAGGAGGACGTCTACCGCCGTTCAGCCGAGATCGGGTACTGGATAGGCGAACCATTCTGGAACAGGGGTATAGCCACCCTGGCGGTTGGGGCGGTGGCGAAATACGCCTTTGCCGGCTTCGACCTTGTGCGCCTGTATGCCACGGTATTCGAGTGGAACCCGGCCTCCGCCCGCGTGCTTGAGAAGAATGGGTTCAAGTTAGAAGGGAGGCTGGAAAAAAGCGTTTTCAAGGACGGTAAAATTATAGATTCCCTGCTATATGCGCTCGTTATTGACTAAGAGACGGCAGGATGGACAGATTGCCGCGTCGCCTGCGGGCTCCTCGCAATGACAGGAAAAAAGGCCGCTGGTTACTGACCAAAAGTACCCTGTTAAGTAATTTTACCCGCCCAGGTAAGCGTGCCTGACGCGCTCATCATTGGCCAGATCTGCCGCATCCCCTTCCAGCACGCACTTACCCGCTTCCAGCACGTAAGCGCGCCGGGCCAGGCTGAGGGCCATACGGGCGTTCTGTTCTACCAGTATGATGCTGATTCCCCTGTTGTTGATATCCGTGATAATCCGCCCGACCTGCTCCACGACCAGCGGGGAAAGCCCCATGCTGGGCTCATCCATCATCATCAGCCGGGGCCGGTTCAGCAGGGCACGGGCGATGACCAGCATCTGCTGCTCGCCACCGCTCAGGCTGCCGGCTAACTGGCTCATCCTTTCCTTTAGAATCGGGAAGTGATCAAATATATTTTGAAAGCCGGCCTGCGCCTCCCTCTTGTTCTTAATCAGGTATGCGCCTATCTCAAGGTTTTCCATCACCGAGAGCGGCGCCAGTACCCTTCTGCCCTCCGGGACATGCGAGATGCCCAGCCTGACGATTTCATGCGCCCTCAGTCCGCTGATCTTGCTGCCACGGAATCGGATCTCACCGGCGGAAGGTGGCTTCAGCCCCGAGACGGTCCTGAGTACAGTGGTCTTACCCGCGCCGTTAGCGCCGATAATAGTGACAATCTCTTTTTCAGCAACTTCCAGGGAAAGGCCCTTGATTACTTCGGCCTTTCCGTACTGGACACTGAGGTCATGAATTTCAAGCAACATCGGCTATATCACCTGCTTGCCCAGGTAGGCTTCGATTACCCTTGGATCGTTCTTAATCTTACCGGGCGGCCCTTCCACGAGTTTTTCGCCAAGGTTAAGCACCACAATCCTATCGCACAAACTCATAACGGCGCGCATATCATGTTCAACGATGAGAACAGTGATGCCCCGTTCGCGTATCTGCCGTATCTTCTCGATCATGACCCCGGTCTCACTGGGGTTCATGCCGGTTACCGGTTCATCCAGCAACAGCAGCTCCGGTCCGCAGGCCAGCGCTATGGCGATGGCCAGCGAACGCTGGTGCCCGTGGGGCAGATTGGCGGCAAGCTCATCCCGCATAGGTCCCAGGTCCA
>JBFYUA010000214.1:0-3500 GCA_041300305.1 Dehalococcoidia bacterium
ATCCCGCATGAAGGGACCTGGCGCGATGCTTACCGGCATGCTTATGAATTCAACGCCCCGTTAAAAGCGGTAATCGGGCTCCCTCATCCCGGCACTCTCCCCGGCGCCGGTACTTTCATACAGGCCCGGCCGGCCACCTTCATCATAACAGCCGTAAAAACTGCCGGGGACGGGGACGGCCTGGTCGTGCGCGGATACAATATCACCCCCGAGAGAATCGATGTCCAAATCAAGCCGCTATTCCCCTTCAGGTCAATCTGCAGGGCCGGGTTGGACGAAACAGCCGGGGCAGCTATAGGCCTCACCCCCATGGGGGAAGCGCGCTTTTCGGCCGGGCCTCACGAGATTGTGACCCTCCGTTTGATAAGCTGACTGCGGCGGGCGGGGACCGGTGGGCCATGCCGGACCGGACCCGCGGATGCAGCGGTTCATCCAGGCCTTCTCGTTTTTGCCGCTTATAGTACTAAAGTCACCGCTCAACCGGTACCGAAACGCTATTGTATTAGCAGGAGATGCCCCTTAGAATTGGAGGGCAAGAAAATAGTGAGCAGAAAAATGATGGACATGAAATTGATCACAGGGAAATTGAAAACAGATAGGAAGGCACAGGTTATATTCTGGTCCATGATAATTTGCGAATTGCTGATTGTCTGCTCGATAGTTTTAGCAACGCGAATGATTTGAATCTCTGCGGTTCTCCTCCTGAGGTAAAGGGCGCCAGCACTCGGCGTCCTTTTACTATTCCGGGCAGATTTTGTCGCGGCGGCGCCGGCCCACTTATTGCTCCTCCCCCGCCTCCAGTATCCTGTCTATCCTGAAAGTCCTGTCCCCTCCGCGCGTCAGGCAGAAGGCGCGCAGGCCGCGGAAGGTCTTGCCCGCGTAAGTGAAATCCCCGATCTCCAGCGGCTTGATTATGCGTATTGACTTCTCGTCATTGGGCTTGAGGTAAGTGATGCGCAGCTTCCCGCCGGCGGCGATGGCCTTGAGGATGAGCTTCTCCTTATCTTCCACGGACTGCAGTGCCTCCGCTTTATTGTACTGAAAGCTTGTGACGAACTGCACCACGCGCCAGTCCATCCAGATATGTTTTTTCTCGATGGGCTGCTTGAGCACAATCCCGTTCAAAGAAGTGCAGCGGCTCAGCGCCACGTACATTTGCCCGTGGGCGAAGGTGCCCCGCCCGATATCGATGACCACCCGTTCGAAGGTCTTGCCCTGGCTTTTATGGATGGTTACCGCCCAGGCCAGCATCAGCGGGTACTGGGTGAAGATGCCCACGGCTTCCGATTTTATCTCGTGGCCCTCCAATTTGTAGTTGAATATCTCCCAGGTGTGGGGCTCCACCATTTCGCACTCACCGTCCGCGAGCTGAACCATGATGCAAAGTCCGCCGTCCGCATCTTTGCTGAAACCCGTTATTTTACCCATGCTGCCGTTGACCCAGCGGCCGGAAGAGTCATTATTGAGCATCATCACCTGTGCGCCCGCCTTGACCATGAGTTGCTCCGCCGTGGGAAGGGAATCATCGCTGAACTTGCCCTCCCTGTCCGCTTTGAAGGTACGCAGTTTGCCCTTGAGTTTGGCCAGTTCGCGGGTGTTGAGGTCCGCCGCCATGGCGTTGGTGGTGGTAAGACGCAAAGAGAATTCGCCGCCGGGTGGCTCGTACCCGGGCAGATAGCGCGTATTGAGCAGGCCCAGTCCGCTGCTATCGATACTGTTGTTGCGGATAGCATTGAGCAGTTCTATAAAGCTTTGATCGTGCTGGCGGTAGACCTTCTCCAGCTCCAGGAACTCCATGTCGAAATTTGCAAACGCGTGGGAACTGAAGAAATAGGGCGTCTGGTAAAGGCCGGCGAAGACGGCCTTTTCCCTGGAGGTCACCACGGGAGGGAGCTGGTAAAGGTCGCCCACAAATACCATCTGGATGCCGCCGAAGGGCTTATGGGAGGACGGCCCGTTGAGTCGCAGGAATTTGTCCACGCAGTCCAGCAGGTCAGCCCGCACCATGGATATCTCGTCGATTACCAGGATATCCAGCTTCTTAAAGATGCTGTTGTCCTTTTCTATACTCTTGACTTTGAGAGGCGTGATATCCGGTCTGAAGCCGAAGAAGGAGTGGATGGTCTGGCCTTTAATATTCAGGGCCGCAACGCCCGTAGGCGCCAGAACCACGACTTTCTTGCCCGTTATGACGCGGAAATATTCCAGCAGCGTGGATTTGCCGGTGCCGGCGCGGCCCGTTATGAAAACGCTCCTGTCCGTCTTCTCCATGACATCCAGGGCATGCCGGAACCGGGCGTTTATCTCGATATTATGCACTGCTATATTTTTTTGGATGCGTCTTTCCTGCCGGCCAATTCCTGCACCAGCGCGGCGTGGGACTCGCGCGTGATGGGATAGCGGACCAGGAACGGCAGGCTGAGCAGGAGCACCACCGCCGGCACCACCGCGAAAAAGAAGCGGATGCCGAACAATGCAGTATCCGTTTGCACTGCATTCGGCACGTACCCGAACCACTGCAGGGCCCAGCCGCTGACCGCCACGCCGAGGGCACTGGTGAACTTGGACAGGAAGGCCCAAAGGCCGTAATAAATCCCTTCGCGGCGCTCACCGGTCATTTTCTCATCGTACTCGACCACGTCGGGCAGCATACTCCATGGGAAAACCCATTGCGCCGAGAAGCCTACGCCGACTACCACCGCTACTAAATAGATCAATGGTGAGGGACCGTAGGGAAAGAAAAAGCTGGATATGATAGGCACCGATGCTATGAACAGGCCCAGCGCGTATGCCGGGCCCTTGTTGATCCTGTCGGAAATCAGCTTGGCCGGGATGAGGAAGATACCGATCGTCACCAGCATGGCCAGCAGTACATAGGAGACCTGGTCCTTCATATCCAGTTGATACTGGATGAAATAGGGCACCAGGGCAGTCAGCACGGTGAAGCTGAAGCTGCTCAGGACGAAGGCGATCATCAGTATGATAAAAGGCCTGTTCTTGAAAGCGGTCATGACCGCCCTGACCGGCGGCAGCCGGGAGGGTTCCCCGGCCAGTTCAGGCCGTTCTTTGATCGATAGAGTGGTAACCAGGATGGTGACTATGGCGATGGCGCCGAAGACCGCGCCGGTGGCGCTCCAGGCCTGTTGCAGGTCTAAACCGCTGCTTCTGAAGGTCCCGGCCAGTATGGTGGTCAGGGCTGCGCCGAGGATATAGCCGACTACGCTGTACACCATGCGCACAGAGGTCAGGCCGGCGCGCTCGCTGTAGTCGCGGGTCAATTCGGGGGTCAGGGCGTAGTAGGGCGTGCAGGTCATGGTGTGGAAGGTATCCACCAGCCAGAAACTGAGCAGCACGGCCAAAAAGGCCGGTACGCCGGTCAACCCGGCGGGCAGCGAGAACATGAGCCAGGCGGCAATGCCCAGCGGCACCGCGCCGATGATCATATAGATACGCCTCCGGCCGAAGCGCGAACGCGTGCGGTCCGACCAGTAGCCGAACAG
>JBFYUA010000256.1:0-7831 GCA_041300305.1 Dehalococcoidia bacterium
TTGACGAAGATGCAGGTGAGCTGGTCGCCGATGGCGGCATGCACCAATTTGGCCGCCACAGCAGAGTCCACCCCGCCCGACAGGGCGCAGATCACGCGGCCATCACCAACCTGCTCTTTTATGGAGGCGATGCTTTCAAGGATGAAATTACCCGGCGTCCATGCGCCGTGGCACCCACAGATATTGTAAAGGAAATTCCTGATTATCTGCTTGCCCTGGGGTGTATGTGCCACCTCGGGATGAAACTGCAGTCCGAAAAGCTTGCTGCCGTCGGTAATCACGGCGTTGGGGGAATTCTCAGTATAGGCCGATGAGCGGAAGCCTGGCGGCATATCCATAATCTCGTCGCCATGGCTCATCCAGACCGTCAGCGATGTGTCCAGGTCCTTGAAAAGCGCCGAACCCTCATCGCTGATATGCAGTACTGCCTGGCCATATTCGTGCTTGCTGCCGGGCGCGACAGCGCCGCCAAGCTGGTGGGCTATCGATTGCATGCCATAGCATATGCCCAGCACGGGCAGGTGGCTTTCGTAAATCCCGACAGGCGTCAAAGGCGCATCCTTCTCGTAAACACTGGCCGGGCCACCCGAGAGGATGAAGCCACGCGGGTGGATTGACATGATCTTGCTCAGGGGGGAATCCCAGGGAAAAAGTTCGCAGTAAACGTTGCACTCCCTCACGCGGCGGGCTATCAGATGGCTGTATTGCGAGCCGAAATCGATGATGGCCACAGCCTCCTTGACATCATGGGGAACCTCGCCGTATTTGGGCGCGGCCTGCACACCCTGCATCTCCTTGGCTATTTCGAGGTAAGTGGAAACCTCTATGTCATCACTGGCCACGATGCGGTGGCTGGCCACCCTTTTTTTACCCTCTTCCATTTTGAGAAGTATATCACAGGTTAGGTATGATATCTAATCTGCCAAACATTTATGTAATGTTAGATTTTAGGGTACAATTTCACTGTAAAAGAATCGCTGCAAGTAAAGGAGCCGAATTGGAAATAACAGCGGCGCTGCTGGGACAGGTTTATAAAGCAGCCGGCGTACTGCGCGCCGGCGGCACCGCGGCCTATCCCACAGACACGGTTTACGGCCTGGGTGCAAACGTATTCAACGATAATGCCGTAACAAAGGTTTTCGATGCGAAAAAACGGCCGCCAGGCATGCCTCTGCCCATACTGATAGCGGAAACCTCGCAATTGCGGGAACTGGTTGAAGATATCCCACCCACGGCCGGGATATTGATGGAGAAGTTCTGGCCGGGCGGACTGACCATCGTCTTCCACAGGCGGCCAGCCTTTCAAAGCCTGGCGCTGGCAGATAGCGGTAAAATAGCTATCCGCCTGCCCAATCACCCGCTAACACTGCGGCTGATAGAGGAACTGGGTCTCCCCATAGTGGGCACCAGCGCCAACCTGCACGGCTACCCGCCGGCGCTGACTGCAGCGGAAGTCAAAGAACAATTAGGTGTTGGGGTGGATTTCATCATCGATGGCGGCCCCTGCCCCGGCGGCATAGAGTCAACGATAGTTGATATTACGGTGGACCCGCCGCTTATCCTGCGCAAAGGCGCCATCGATGAAAAAGACCTGCTGTACCTGTTTACCTGATGGCAGGGCCTCTGCTAACCTGTCACGTCATGCATAGCTTTGCCAAGCTCAGTGAGACTGTAGGGCTTGGCCACCATGCCGCTGAATCCGTAATTCCTGTACGCTGCCATCACCGGGTCATCGGCATAGCCGCTGGAAACAATGGCCCTGACCCCCGGGTCAATCTTGAGCAATTTTTTAATGGCCTCCTCGCCGCCCATACCCCCGGCTATGGTCAGGTCAAGTATGGCCACCGCGAAGGGCCTGCCAGATTTCATGGCCGCTTTATACAGCTTAATGGCCGCAGCGCCGTCCGCGGCAAACTCGATATCAGTATAGCCGATGTGATTGAGCAGCCGACCGGCTATGTCCCTCACCCCCTGCTCGTCATCCATCACTAATATCCTGTCCTTGCCGGTTGGTTTGCCTGCAATCGCCCTGGCCGGCTTTGGGGCGGCCGTTTGCGTGGACGCGGGCAGGTAGAGGTAAAAGGTCGAACCCCTGCCGGGTTCAGATTCCACAGTGAGGTGCCCGCCGTGCTGGCGCGCTATGGAAAATGAGGTGGCCAACCCCAGCCCGCTGCCCACCTTCTTGGTGGTGAAAAAGGGGTCGAATATCTTCTCCAGGTACTCAGCGGGTATTCCGCTGCCGTGGTCAGCCACGGTGACCCTGACGTAGTTGCCTTCCTTGAGCGGCAGTCCCTTGCCCAGGCTCTGCTTTTTGCTGATGGCCATGTTTTCAGCGCATATTTCTATGCTCCCGCCGGCGGGCATGGCCTGCTGGGCGTTGATGACCAGGTTGTGTATGATCTGGCTCACCTGCCCCGTGTCGATCTCGGCATGCCACAGGTCGGGCGGCAAAGAGAAATGGCTTTTTACGTTAGAGCCGCGCAACGCAAAGCCTATGGTATCCTTGAGCAGTTCCGTTAATGAGGCCAATTTTGTGACCGGCGCCCCACCCTTGGAGAAGGTCAGTAACTGCTGTGTAAGTTCCCTGGCCCGCAGAGACGCCTTCTCCGCCTGCTCCAGGCTGTTATGCAGTTCACTGCCGGGTGCAGCCTCGGTCCCGGCCAGGCTGATATTGCCCAGGATGGCGGTGAGTATATTATTGAAATCGTGGGCAATGCCCGCAGCCAGCAGGCCGACCGATTCCAGTTTCTCCACCCGTTGCCGCTCCTCTTCCAGCCGCCTGCGGTCGGTAACGTCGGTCAGGAAATTCAATGTTGCCGGCCTGCCCTCCCAGGTAATAAGCACCGCGCTGAGTTCCACCCACCTGGTATTGCCCGATTTATCGATAAGGCGAAAGGAGTATACTCCCGGGACATCCATGCCCTTCAAACGCTGAAGATAGCGCTCTACCACCATCTGGCGGTCATCGGGGTGGATGAACTCGATAAAAGGCCTTGAGACGAGCTCTTCCTGTGAATAGCCGCTGAGCTCGGCAGCCCTGCTGTTACCGAACCGTAGAATCCCGTCCACGGCTATGTAGATCGACTCCAGGGAGTTCTCCACGACCAGGCGGTACTTCTCCTCGCTTTCAATAAGCGCTGATTCGATGCGCTTACGCTCAGTCACATCCCGGATGGCGCCGACGATGCCGATGACCTCGCCTTGATCGTTCTTAAGCGGTGACTCATTTATCTCAACCATCCGCTTTGTACCGTCCCTGTGCATGAATTCCTGCAGGTACGGCTCCTGCTTCTCACCGGTGGTGATGGCCAGTTGGGTTCTCTCATACGCTGCCGTGTTAATCGGGTTATCAGTCACGTATCCCCGCCAGTTGTTCCTCAATTCCTCCACTGTATAGCCCAGTACCTTGTCGGCCTGTGGACTGATGTAGAGCATTTCGTAGTCTGAATTCAGAATGAAGAATATATCTGTGATGTGCTCGATGATGCTCTTGAATCTCTTTTCGCTCTCCCGGACGGCATCCTCCGCCTGCCTGCGCTCGGTGACGTCACGGACTATGCCTTCGTAGGCGATAAGCTGACCGTTAACATCGTAGACAGGAACGTCGATCTCTTCCGCCCATGTTACATGACCGGCCTTATGCAAGTAGCGTAATATCAGTGGTTTCCCCGAAGGTTCCATGCTACGAAAGTGCTGTTCATACCGGTTTTGGTCCTCAGGATGTACAATCTTCCTGGCCAGCAAGGGGTCGGCATAATATTCCTCAGGCGCGTACCCTGATAGCTTTGTCACCGCAGGGCTGATATATTCAAAGCAGCGAACGGGCTTGACTCGATAGCGGAAGACAACATCAGGCGCATTTTCAGATAGTCTGCGAAAACGCCCTTCACTCTCCTGAAGGGCATCTGCCACCCGCCGTCGCTCAGTGACATCAGTGATAAATCCCTCCAGGTACAGTAACCTGCCATCCTCCGAGAAAACGCCCTGACCCCGCTCCCAGACCCAGCGGGTTTCACCATTTCTTGCCGTTATCGGATACTCTTCCTCAAACACCTGACGTTTATCAAGTAGCGCCTGCCATTTTTCCCAGAGCATTTCCTGGTAGTCAGGATAGACGATGTCATTGTAGGCAAGGTTCCTGTTGCCGATAAAATCATCGGGAGCATAACCGGTAACCTGGAGGCACCCGTCGCTGATGAAAACCATTGTCCAGTTGCGATCATTGGCACAGCGATAGACGAAGCCCGGCAGGTTGCTTATCATCGTACGCATCGCCCTCTCCTGCTCCGACAGCGCCCTCTCCACCATCTTCCGGCCGGTGATGTCCCTGACAAAGGCCAGCACGACTTTCTTGCCACCCCGCTGTATTACGCTGGTGTTGATCTCCGCGGGAACGCGGCGTCCATCCCTGCTGATAAGCTCCAACTCATCGGGTCCCGTGGATTTGCCGTTAATATTATCCTGCAATATCTCTGCAGCCCGGGCTAGGCTATTTTCGGGGAGGATATTCAATTCCAGGAAGTTCTTGCCGATAAGCTCTTCACGCTTATAACCAATAATCTCTTCGCACCTGCGGTTGCCGTAAAGGAAGTTGCCCTCGAGGTCGTTCATATAGACGCCGTCCGGGGCATTCTCCAGGGTGGCACTGAACTGCGCCTCACTCTCCCGTAGTTCCTCTTCAAGCCGCTTGCGGTTGGTTATATCATATATGATTGCATTGAACCCGCTCATTTTAGCGCCGATAACCTCCGGCTGTGGATTGCCATGCGCCCATATGATCCGGCTGTCTCTGCAAACCAGCCTGAACTCCAGCATCCCGCTGCGCTTGACACCGGCGACGGCGTCGACGAAGGCCTGCTCCAGGTGCGGCAAGTCATCCTCGTGTATAAAACCGGCAAAGGGTTTGCCTATAAGTTCTTCCCTTGAATAACCCGACAGCAGACAGAGCCTGTCATTAACAAAGGTCAGCTTTCCTTCTAAATCAATAATTGCTATCCCCGCACCCGCCGTTTCCACCAGGCTGCGGTACTTCCCCTCTACCTGGCGCAGTGCCTCGTCTGCCTGCCGGTGCAGATCCCCGGTTTTATTTTGAGTACCCTTTTTTTCTGCCATGCCGCTGCTCACTTTTCAAAGTAGCCCTGTGATGTCATACATAAACCAGCCGGCGGCGCCGCCTCATAAAGAGCGGCTCAGATTACCCGTCCCCCCGGTTTAAAAGGACATCGAGTTCCTTAATTAACTGTTTCATTTCAAACGGCTTCACAAAATAGGTAACGTGGTTTTCCTGCAGGAATTGCCTGGTTTCCTGTTCCATAATATTGCCGGTTATGAAGGCGATCTTCCTGACCAGTAAAGCATCCGACTTTTTTATCTCTTTATACAGCTCAATTCCACTCATGCCGGGCAATTTTATGTCCAATAAAATACAGTCATATTTTTCGCTCTTTATCATATCGAGCGCGGACAGGCAATTATCGACTGTAACAACCCTGTACCCGTGTCTTACCAGTAACCTGCCTAAAGAATCCAGGATGCTAACCTCATCGTCAACAATCAGTATCCTGCGGTCGCCAACGGTTAAAGAATCCGGCTGCGCTAAATCTCCCTTTTTCTCAACCTGGCCACAGGGAATTACCGGTAATTCCACATAAAAGGTCGCGCCGCCGCCCGGCCCGCTTTCGGCGTATATTTTACCGTCATGGTCAGCCACAATCCCGTGGCAAATACTTAATCCTAAACCTGTGCCCTGCCCCACCTCCCTGGTGGTAAAGAAGGGATTAAATATCTTATTCATATTTTCCCCGGTGATACCGGGCCCATCATCGCTAAATGCCACTTTTATAGTGTTGCCGACCAGTTCAGTGGTAATAAAGAGGCTGCCTTTGCCATGGCTCAATTTCATCTCCGCCTCAGCATTCAAAACGATATTGAGAAACACCTGCTGTATCTGCCCGGCATCAGCCAGAGTCAGGGGCAGGCCCGGGGCCAGCCTGGTTTTCACCTGGATATTTGACGTCTCCAGTGCGTATTTCCTGAGTTCCAGCGTTACAGCTACCATTTCGTTGATGTCCGTGGCCATTTTTTGCTGCAGTTGCTGACGGGCAAAGGTGAGCAGCCTCCTGATAATATTAATGGCCCTCACGGCGCTTTCATATATGGACATGATATCGCTCTTGGTTTTGGCCGGCAGGTCCTCCTCCATCAACAACTGGGTGTAAAGCACGATACTGGCCAACGGGTTATTCACTTCATGGGCGATACCCGATGCCAGTTCCCCAAGGCTGGCGAGATGGCTGGACGCCAGGGCCCTTTGCTGCAACTCGGCTGTCTCTTTGTCAATCTTCCGCAACCGCTGAGTCGCTTTTCCCCTGACTTTACCTTTGGATGGCTTGCGCTCTGTCATACTTCACTCCTGAAAGGCCCCGGTCAATTGTCCGTGCCCATTTTCTCACCCAACGGTTGCATCGGTCATGAGGTTAATATATATCTCCTCAAGCGCCGATTGCCGCATGGACAGGTCCACCAGTGTCCAGTTTCTATCGGATATCTGCCTGAGCACGGCGGCTATCTCCCCGATGTCGGCCGTCTTAAGTGAATAGTTGTCGTCTTTCTTTTCGTACTCCAATTCCTGGTCCGCCCTGAAAATGACCTGGTACTCTCTTTTGCCCAATCTCTTTACCAATTCCTTCATGGTATCACAAATCAGCAACTTGCCCTGCTTCATTATGGCAATATGGTCACAAATATATTCGACATGGAAAAGGTTATGGGCGCTCAGCAAGATAGTTTTACCCCGTTCCTTAAGCTTCTTTAAATAATCTATGATAAAGAAGGATGTCAAAGGGTCAAGCCCGGAGTTCGGTTCATCGAGTATCAATAAAGCCGGGTCATGCAGCAGTGCACGTGCAATGGCTACCTTTCTTTTCATACCCTTGGAAAGCTCCCCGGTTAATTTATGCCTTTCTTCCAGGTTGAGGGAATCAAGAATCCCGTCAATTCTATCCAGGGCTATTTTATTTGGCAGATCGTATAATTCGGAAAAAAATAACAAATATTCTGTGACGTTCATGCTCTCGTACAATGGGCTTTCTTCAGGAAGAAAGCCCATTGATTTCTTGATCGCAATGGCGTTTTTGGCTAAATTCATGCCCATGATTTCAATGGCGCCGGATGTCGGCTCAATCAGTCCGGCGATCATCTTGAGGGTCGTGGTCTTGCCCGCCCCGTTATGGCCTATTATGCCCATTATCTCGCCGTCCTGTACCTCAAGGTCCAGCGCTTCCACAGCAGCGAATTGGTCATATGACTTACTGACTTTTGTGAGTTTAATCATCTTTCTTGTACCCGCTATATCCAGGTTTATTTGTATTTTGCAGCCCATCGCCGCGGCGCATGATATAAATATGCATTATTACATGATATATTATAACAAGTGCAAAATATATTAATCATCGCCAAACATGAAATCCTGCGCTTCAGCACACGTTTCCGTGGAAAATCAAGGTTCGCCGTCATCATCATAGCATTTGCGGCCCTTTCCATATTCTTCCTCATATCCAGCGGGGGCCCGGTACTGACCAGGGGCTTTTACGCGGTGGGCATAGCGCCGGGCGGCCCGGCCATCGGCGACCAGCGTTTTAGCGTGATCGAGATCAAGCGTGACGACGGACTGGCCAGGCTGAATAATAAGTCGATTCATATATGTTGATACCCATAGGGCCTATTACAGGGAGGACGCGAAATCACAGTACGCAGCCGGGGCCTTGAAGCAATACCTGGCCAAAAAGGAACTGGTCCGCATATCTAACGACTATGATATAGACCGAGCCTT
>JBFYUA010000259.1:0-17422 GCA_041300305.1 Dehalococcoidia bacterium
TTCAGCACCGTTGGGCAGGGTCTCCTCTACCTGCCCGTCCATACAGACGATAGCCTCGTGGTTGGAGAAAACCTTCAAAGTGATCCTGGTGGAGGGTGACAGCACTATGGCTTTATCCATACTAAAATGCGGGCAGACAGCTTTCATGATGATGTCGTGTGACTCAGGGTAAATGACCGGCCCGTTGGCCGCCATGGCATAACCTGTGCTGCCCGTGGAGGTAGCTATGATAATGGCATCTGCCCGGTAAGTAGAGAAAAAGTCCCCATCCAGGGAAACGTCGATATTAATCAGCCGCAGGAATTTACCCCTGCCTACGACAACATCGTTTAAGGCATGGAAGACCCGGCCGGAAGGACCTACCTGCGCCTGCAGCATGACACGCTCGTCTATCCAACCCTGGCCGTTGATAATCAGTTCCAGCTTGTCCCTTGCTTCACCGGCTTCAAGTTCGGTCATGAATCCCAGGTTGCCGAAATTTACCCCCACTATGGGTATGCCCAGCGGGAAGATTATCCTGGCAACCCTGAGTATGGTGCCGTCACCGCCCACGCTGACGACCAGGTCGCTGTCACCCAGCGCATCCCGGGCGCCCGCTTCATCCCATGACGAGTGTACCCAGCACCGCACTTGCTTGCTGTGCAGGAAATCTAACAGGTCGCGGGCAAACCTCTCGGTTTTTTCAACCTTGGGATGATATAGAATACCGATTGTTTTCACAGTGCCGCAGTCTACCATCGGTATTTTATAGTGTCAAATCTGATTAGCGTATTAATCAACGTGCACCAAAAAGAAAGCGCGGCTGATAAGATGATCTGACAATATGCGGATAACAATCCCGGCCCGGAAGACTAAATCCCGAACATTTTAGCCGCGGTCTGTGTAAAAGTGATGAAGGCGCCGGGGACAATACCCATGATAACCACCGCCACGCAGCAAAGCGCCAGCGCCAGCCACTCAGGCCAGGTGGAGGTCACTTTTTCCTGCGCAAGAGGTTCCCCCATCCACATCACCTTGACGACCTTGAAATAATAAAAAGCGGAGATACAACTGTTGATCACCGCGATTATCACCAGCCAGAGCAGCCCCTGGTCGACAGCCCCGTTGAAGATATAGATCTTGGCTATCAGACCGGCGGTGGGAGGCAAACCGGTTAAGGATACCAGGCAGATGGTTAAACCCGTCGCCAGCAACGGCGCGCGTTTGGACATTCCCGAGTAGTCGTCAATATTATCGCTGTTGATTTTATTGGATATGGCAATTATGGCTATAAATGCCCCGAGGTTGGTCAAAGTATAGCTGAAGAGGAAGAACAATAAACCGCTGCGGACGACGCTGTCACCCTGCGCGGCCAGGCCCATGGCGGCCAGGCCGACCATCAGGTAGCCTGCCTGGGCGATGCTTGAATAACCCAGCAGCCGCTTGATGTTGGTCTGCACGATGGCGACGATGTTGCCGACGGTCATGGTAAGGGCCGCCAGGACGGCGATGATCATGGCCCAGTCATTGTGCAGCCAGGCCGGCATCCCGAAGGCAGTCAGCAGCACCCGCGCCATCACGGCGAAGCCGGCTGCCTTACTGGCCACCGAAAGATAGGCGGTTATGGGCGTCGGCGCCCCCTCGTAAACATCGGGCACCCACATCTGAAAGGGCACACTGGCAATCTTGAAGCCAAAGCCGGCTATCAGCAGCATCAACCCGATCAGCAGGACCGGGGAACTGTCCAGTCCCACCGCAGGCATGCCCTTCATATAATCTGCGATACAGGTCAGACAGGTATTCCCCGTCGCCCCGAAGATCAATGCCATACCGTAAAGCAGCACCGCGGAGGCGACAGCGCCCAGTATCAGGTATTTCAAGCCGGCTTCACTGGACTGTTTGTCTTTGAGAAAGCTCACCAATACGTACAAAGAGATGCTGCTCAGTTCAAGGGCGACGTAAATGGTAATCAGGTTGATGGCCGATACCAGCAGCATAAGCCCGATGGCCGAGAGCATTAACAACGCATAGAATTCGCCCTGGAAGCGCTCAAATTTCAAGATATAGCTGTGCGACGCCAGGATAACCAGGGCCAGGGAAACCACGATCAGCGCCTTGAAGAAGAGGCCGAACTGGTCAACGGCTATCATTTTGTTAAAAGCATCAGTGGCGGGGGCGCCGGATAACATCAGGATAGCCAGCAGGGCCGCAAAGGCGCCGGCAATTGCTATAACCGGCAGCACCCTCTTGGGCTTGATAAACAGGTCAAGCACGACGACAAGTAGGGCAAAGCACAGAAGGCTGATCTCCGGCGCAATATAGCGAATTTGATCCATCATGTATCTAAACCGTCCAGCAAACTAATAAATTTACATCCCGATAAGCCTGGCGATCGGCTCAATTCCCATATAGATGACGTTGGTTAAAATGGCGGGGTAAATGCCAACCAGCATTATGACAGCCACCACCGAGAACGTGCTGATCATTTCGACCGCATCCGCGTCCCCCACGCCGTTGTATTTATCCAGGGCATGGCCGTAAAAAACCCGTTGCAGCATCCAAAGGATATAACCCGATGTAACCACCACGCCGATGACGGCAATCAGGGTGAAAATCTTCATCCCCGGGATTGCCACGCTCACAAAACTGCCCGCGAAGGTTATGAATTCAGCCGCAAAGCCTGCGGTGCCGGGCAGTCCCAGCGAAGCCAGGCCGGCGATGCTGAAGACCACCACGATTACGGGCATCTGGCGGGCCAGGCCGCTCAGGTTATTGAGGTCCCTGGTATGGGTCTTATCGTAGACCAGTCCCACCATGGCGAACAGCAGCCCGGTTATAACGCCGTGGCTGAACATCTGGAGGCTGGCGCCGGTCAGGCTGACCTGGTTGAGGGCAAAGATGCCCAGCAGTACGTAGCCCATGTGGCTGACGCTGCTGTAGGCAACAAGCCGCTTCAGATCTGTCTGCCTTAGCGTCACAGCGGCGCCGTAAATAATACCGATAACGGCTAACGTGCACATAATCGGGGCGTACTGCACAGCGACCTGCGGCAGCATGCTGACGCATAAACGTATCATGCCGTAACCGCCCATCTTCAGCAGCGCCCCGGCCAGGATCACACTGGCGGCGGTGGGGGCGTTGGTGTGGGCGTCCGGCAGCCAGGTGTGCAGCGGGAAAACCGGCAGCTTGATGGAGAAGCCTACCATCAGCAGGAAAAATAGTGCGGAAAGCGGGATGAAAGAAGAAGTGATTTGAATTCCCGCCAGCGCCGTCATATCAAAAGTGTGCGTGATAAAATAAACGCTGAGTATGCCGGCCAGCATGAAAGCGCTGCCCACCAGTGTATAAATCAGGTATTTATAGGCGGCGTACTCCTTCCGGCCGCTGCCCCATATCGATATGAGGAAAAACATGGGGATCAGCTCCAGTTCCCAGAACAGGAAGAACAGGATAAGGTCCAGCGAGCAGAACACTCCCAGTATGCTGCTTTCCAGCATCAATATCCAGATGAAATACTGCCTGGGTTGCAGCTGTATCTTCCAGGATACCAGCACCGATATCACACCCAGGAAGGTCATCAATATTACCAGCGGAAGGCTCAGGCCGTCGACGCCCAGGTGGTAGTATGAGTTGATAGCCGGGATCCACAGCAGTTTCTCTTCAAACTGCATCTGCCCGATGGCGGCTGCGGAGCGGTCGAACATCAGGAATACCGCGATCGATACCAGGAAAGACGCTGAAGTAAACAACAGGGCTATCCATTTAACCGTCTTCTGGCCCGGCTTGGGCCACAGGGCAAGCACGGCTATACCGATGACCGGTAAGAAAATGATCCAGCTCAACAAATTCAGATTCAAAGCTATTTACCTCAGCTGAACAAATATACACAGGCCGCAATGGCGACCGCGCCGATGGCTATTGAGATTACATACAATTGAGTCTGCCCCGTCTGCAGTTTCCGTAGGGCGCCTCCCGCCAGGGCCGTGCCTTGGGCGGCGCCGTTCACCGTGCCGTCCACTACGCTGTAATCAAACATCGCCATGACCTTGAAAATGCCGTTATATAATATGGTCTTTACGATCACGTTTTCGTATAGCTCGTCCATCCAGTATTTGCGGGAAAGCATTATGTAAATAGGTTTAAACGCCCTGCCGATTTTTTCCGGTGAAATCCATTTCACGCAGTACATGGCATAGGCGAGGAAGATACCGGCCAGCGCCACGATCAAAGAAACCAGGGGCAGCGGATGGGTCAGCACCCCGAAAAACCCCTGCGCAAATGAGATCTCTTCGGCCCCGCCGTGACCCATTAAATGGCCGAAAAAGCCGGTCACATTTATCCAGCCGATACCAATCGCCAGGAGTGACAATATGACCAGTGGGACCACCATCACCGCGGGGGATTCATGGGGGCCATGTGAGTGGGCATCACCGTGTCCGCCGTGCTCGGGTTCTGCGCCGCCCCTGTATTCGCCGTGAAAGGTCATGAAGATGGCGCGGAACATGTAGAACGCGGTCATAAAGACCGTGATGATGGCCAGGGCGAACAAAACAGGATTATTGTGGAACGCCGACACCAGTATCTCGTCCTTGCTCCAGAAACCGGCCAGCGGCCAGATACCTGCCAGGCTCAACGAGCCGATCACAAAGGTAATATATGTCCAGGGCATGGCCTTTCTTAACCCGCCCATCAGCCGCATGTCAAATGTCCCTGTGCCGTGGTTAACGCTGCCCGAACCCAGGAACAGCAGGGCCTTGAAAAACGCGTGCGTAAAGAGGTGGAAGATACCGATGGCCACGCTTCCCACTCCCAGGCCCAGCATCATAAAGCCCAGCTGGCTGACAGTGGAATAGGCCAGTACCCTCTTGATGTCGTTCATCACCAGGCCGATGCTGGCGGCAAATATAGCCGTGAAAGCCCCGATGATGGCCACTACGGCCATGGCCTCGGTGGAGTGCTCGAACAGCGGGTAGAACCTTGCCACTAAAAATACGCCGGCAGCTACCATGGTAGCTGCGTGTATCAGTGCGCTGACCGGGGTAGGGCCTTCCATGGCATCAGGCAGCCAAACGTGCAGCGGGAACTGGGCGGACTTGCCGGCAGCGCCGGCGAAGATACCGATGGCCACCCATGTCAGGGTGCTCCCGGCCAGGGTGCCCGCGGCGACCAGCTTATACAGTGTCTCTGTATCGAAAGTGCCTGTATTAGCGTATAAAACCAGTATGGCGGCCAGGAAGCCGAAATCGCCCAGCCTGGTTACGATGAAGGCCTTTTTAGCAGCATTGGCCGCGGAGGGCTTGTGGAACCAGAAGCCAATCAGCAGGTAGGAGCCAAGCCCGACGCCCTCCCAGAAGACAAACATGAAGAGGATGTTGTTGGCCAGCACCAGGCCCAGCATACAGGCTGTGAAAAGGGACATGAAGGCATAATAGCGGAGGTATCCCGGGTCACCTTTCATATAGCCCTGGGAATATATCTGCACCATCAGGCTGACAAAGGTCACTACCACAACCATCACGGCTGTCAGCGCGTCGACCATGACACCGATGTGGATATTCAGGTTGCCTATGACAGCCCACTGTATATCGTCGATCAATAACATGTGCCCGGGCGCCGCGATAACAGCCCCCAGAACCCATAGCGACAGGGCGCAGGAGATACCTACCGCTCCTATGGTCACGTAGCCGCCCACCCTGGGATATTTGCTCAGGAAAGGCCTGAGTATCAGCCCGATAAACAGGAAGGAAAAGAACGGCAGTAAAAATATAAGCCAGGGTATCTGTGCAGGCATTATAATTTCCTTAAGACCTCCTCAATGACATGTAACCTTTCCTGCGAAACATAGATTTTGTAGGGCGCTGATTCCTTCATCTCCAGCTTGACCGTGTCAGGAAGCAGCCGCGTAGGGATGCCCTCGCCTTCGAAGAATTCCTTCCACATCTCGGCTATCATAAGGTTTGGCGCGCTTTTAACTTGGACCCACATTACTTTACCACTTCAATATATTAAAATTTTCGATGTCGATACTCTCGCGGTTGCGGTATGCGGCGAAGATAATCGCTATGCCGACGGCCACCTCCGCGGCGGCGACCACCATGACAAAGATGGCAAACAGCTGTCCGGTTAAAATAACCGGGGTAACATAGCGCGAGAAAGCTATTAACGAGATGTTGACCGCGTTAAGCATTATCTCGATGCACATGATTATCTTGATGATGTTTCTCTGGGTAATGACGCCGAACAACCCGACAGAGAAGAGCACTGCTGATAAAACCAAGTATTGATCCAATCCGACGCTGAACATTATTTCTCCCTGATCACAGCTATCGCACCCAGCATGGCCGAAAGCAAAAGCACGGCGGCGATTTCGACAGTCAGTAAATAACCCGGGTCACCAAACAATGCCTGGCCCAGGGGTTTTATGGTTTCATTGAGAGGAGCGTTATCAGGTTGGGTAAAGGTGACGTTGAGCAGGCAAAATACTATCGTCCCGAACAGCAGGAAAGACACCACACCGGCCAGGTATTTCATTTTTCCCAGGGGTTGGCCCTGCCTGGCGTCCCTGGTAAGCATGATGGCCACGATGAGTAAAATGGAGATCGCCCCGACGTAGATCAATATCTGTATTATTGCCAGGAAATCGGCGTGCAGCAGCAGGTAGATACCGGCCACGGTCATGAACAGCAATATCAGGCACAGCGCTGCCCTGAATATATCACGAACCGCTATGACAGCTACTGCCGACACAACAGCCAGGGCCGCGAAAACATAAAATATTAGATCAAGCACCGGGTCCCCTCTTTCTTTTACTTAACGGGAGGAAGCTCAATTTCTGGCCGCCGACCTTTTTGTCGTACAGCAGAAGGCTTTGCTCCGGCAGTTTATCGTCGAATTGCGGACGGAAATATGCGCTTGGCCGGTGAGCGTCCGATACCGCCAGCTTTTCTTTGCTCATCACCAGGTCGCCCCGGCGGTACTTTGCGCATTCGTAACTCAGTCCCATGGCCAATGCGTCATAGGGACACGATTCCACGCACAGCCCGCAGAAAATGCAGCGCCCTGTATCAATCTCAAATTTATCAACGATAAATTTACTCTCGTCACCCCTATGCGTGCTGATAATTATATTGGCCTGGGGACAGCTCTTGGCGCAGGTGGCGCAACCCGTGCATTTATCGGGGAACCACACCAACTCATTGCCGCGGATCCTTTTGGCTGTACACAGCTTCTCATCGGGATACTGCACCGTAATTGGCGACCTGAAGAGGTGCCTGAAGGTGAGCGCCATGCCTTTGGCGATACCCAGGCCAAAGCGTTCAAACTTCAACCCGGCCACCTCCTAATGTGAATAGCCTGGACCAGAGCAGGACCAGGAGCGCGGCAAACCCGAAATTCAATATGACCATCAGCCACTGCATGGCGCCAACCAGCACCTCGATGGCAATGATCAGCATGTTGATAACGGCCATGGGGAGTAAGAACTTCCAGGCGAACGACATCAGCTGGTCCACCCTCAACCGCGGCAGGGTGGCGCGCATCCAGATAATGACGCTGAATATCATGAATACCTTGATAAGGAACCAGATAATGGGAGGCAGCAGGGGACCCTGCCAGCCGCCTAAAAATAGGGTAGCTATGACACCGGCATAGGCCAGCGCAATACCATATTCCCCGAGGTAGAACATGGCAAATTTCATGCCGGAGTACTCGATATGGTACCCGGCCACAATCTCCGAATCAGCCTCGAGCAGATCAAAGGGGCAGCGGTTCATTTCAGCCAGGCAGCCCAGGAAAAATATCATGAATCCCAGCGGCTGCAGGAATATGTAAGGTATAGCCTGCGCTTCCACGATCTTGATCATGGAGAAGGAACCTGCCACCAGGGCCACTCCGACCAGTGAAAGTACCACGGGCAGCTCATAGCTAACCATCTGGGCGATGGCCCGCATGCCTGCAATCAGCGAATACTTATTATTGGATGCCCAGGAGGCCATGAAAATGCCGATCACCGAGATGGAACTTATGGCGATTACGTAAATGATGCCGACGTTCAGGTCGACCAGTAGCGCGCCCTCGCTGATAGGTATAACCGCAAATATCAGCAGGATCGGCACAAAAACTATCACGGGGGCCATGAAATGTATCAGCTTATCGGCCTTTTCAGGCACGATGTCTTCTTTCAAAAGGATTTTAATCGCGGTAGCAATGGGCTGAAAAACGCCTTCAGGGCCGCAGCGGTTAGGCCCGGTGCGTATCTGGAAACGTCCCAGCAAACGCCTCTCCCACCAGATAAAGACTATGACTATGGTGAGGATGAATACAATGATGAGCAGGATACCGGCAACGGCGGGGGTCAGGTAGACCGCCCAGTCCGGCCAGCTGGCTGCCTTGAGCATCAGCTGAAACTGATCGAGCAGGGTCATCTGTCTATCTCTCCAAGTACGACATCGATACTGCCGAAGATGATGATCAGGTCGGCGACCTTCCACCCCAGCACCATGTCCTGCAGTGCGGTGATATTGATCAGGGTAGGGGGATAAATGTGCACACGGTAGGGCGCAATCGATCCATCGCTTACCACGTAGAAACCGATATTCCCCTTGGGGGCCTCAACATAACCGTAGGCCTCGCCCCTGGGCGGCCTGAAGAACTGGGGCACCTCCGCGCAGATGGGGCCCTTTTGCGGTATCTGGGCGATGGCCTGTTCAAGGATGCGTACGCTCTGCCTGATCTCCAGCATGCGCACCCAGTATCTGTCATAACAATCCCCGCTGTCGCCGGTGGGGACTTCAAAATCGAACCTGTCATAAACCGAATAGGGATCCATTTTGCGTATGTCCCATTTAACACCGCTGGCACGCAGGACGGGGCCGCTGGCCCCGATGGCGATAGCCGTCTCCCTGGGCAGGATGCCCACTCCCTTACTGCGGGCCAGCAATATCTCGTTCTGCGCCAGCAGTTGGTCGTATTCATTAATATAGCGGGGCATCTCGGCCAGGAATTTTTTCACGGCCGGCATGAAAGCCTCGGGCAGGTCCTGGCTGACGCCGCCGACACGCATGTAGTTGTAGAGAAGGCGCTGGCCGCAGACCATCTCAAACAGGTCCATGATCTTTTCACGTTCACGCCACATGTAAAGCACGGGGGTCATCATCGCTCCCAGGTCATTCAGGAAAAAGCCAACTGCCATCATATGGCTGGAGATCCTCATGATTTCAGAAAAGATAACGCGCAGATACTCGGCCCTTTCGGGTACCTTGATAGCGCCTACCTTCTCGACGGCCATGCAGTAGGCGAGGTTATTGGTCATGGATGACAGGTAGTCCAGGCGGTCGGTGAAGGGGATATTCTGTGTGTATGTGCGCGTCTCCGCCAGCTTCTCAATTCCGCGGTGCAGGTAACCGATGATAGGTTCCAGGCCAACCACGACTTCGCCATCCCGCGTTACGCGCAGGCGGAAGACACCATGTGTAGAAGGGTGCTGGGGGCCAATATTCAGATAAAACGGTTCGGTCCGTATGGTCATTTTATAAGTAATCCCTCCGCAGGGGGTGGCCGACGAACCCTTCCCACAACAACAGGCGCCGCATGTCCGGGTGCCCGTCAAATTTAATGCCGAAAAGGTCAAATATCTCGCGTTCCTGGTAATACGCGGCGCGCCAGACTGAAACCAGGGACGGTAAAACCGGGTCCTCTCTGTTGTAACAGCGTGTTTTCAAAATCAGACTCCGGTTATTTTTCAGGGAAACAAGCCGATAGACAGTCTCCATGTATTCAAGGAAGTCCACAGCCGTTACAAACGTCAGGTAATCAAAATCCAGGCCGGCCGTGTTTTTCAGGTAGCCGGCTATTTCCAGCAGCCTGTTGGCCTCAACGACGATATCATCTTTGCCGTTGGAGACTACTGAGCCGGGAAAAACTTCCTGCAGTTTCTTACCGGTTTCTTCACAGTTGATCGCTACGGTCACTTTGCTTTATCCTGCTGATGATTACTTCAAAGCCAGGTTCGGATTATCGAGGGTACCCTTGATCATTTTGGCATGCAGCTGCGTGATACCATAGATAAGGCCCTCCGGGCGGGGAGGACAGCCCGGGATATATACATCTACGGGTAAAATACGGTTGATGCCGGGCACGACGCTGTAGGATTCCCTGAATGTACCGCCGCTGACGGCGCAGGCGCCCATGGCGATGACCCATTTCGGTTCGGGCATCTGGTCATAAACCATCCTGATAGCCGGGGCCATCTTCCAGGTGACCGTGCCCGCCACAATCATCAAATCCGCCTGACGCGGGGACCAGCGGAAGATGTCCATACCGAACCTGGAGACATCGAACCTTGATGCCGCCATGCCGATCATTTCGAAGGCGCAGCAGGCCAGTCCGAACATCAGGGGGAAAATAGACCTCTGCCGCGCCCAGGCCACCGCGGTGTCCACCGTCGTTAAGAATAAATTGCGCTTCAGTTTCTCATCCAGCCACCTGTCGGGGTCAGGGTACTGGCTGGTACACTGGGAGTAAAACGAGTTTATCAATTGGCCTTCCGCCAGGTCGGCTTCCTGCGGTGTAAATACCGGCGGCCTGATTATTTCCATTGCAGGGCTCCTTTGCGCCAGGCATAAAGATATCCAATTGTCAGAATAAACAGGAATACGCACACCGCGGCAAGCCCGCCAATACCCAGTTCCTTAATGTTAACCGCCCATGTATAAAGGAATATGGTCAGCATATCCAGCAGCACAAATAGTACCGCGAAGAAATAATACCTGAAATTGAACTGCACCCAGTTTTTGCCGATGGTCTGCATGCCGCATTCATACTGCCCTGATTTCGTGGGGTTTTTCTTGTGCGGTATCAGGCCGATTAATTGCAATAGTTTCGGTAAAAGAGGGATGGTGACGGTAAAGCCTATCGCTATGATAAGCAAAATTCCAATATAACCGTATTGTTCAAGCAATTTGCGAGATCTCCCCGGCCAAAAGCCGTTGGTTAGTATATTACAATACTCAAAAAGATGTCAAAACGAATTTAATGAGAGTTGACTTAAGAGCAATGCAGGGTATAATTAGTGCTCGGATTATTATTCCATTTAACCTGTCTCTTGAACATCAGCCAAAATGCGTATTACAGGCGGCTCCGCCAAAGGGCAAATTATTAGAGCTCCCCAGATTGCCACTGTCCGTCCCACTACGGACAAGGTCCGCGGGGCGGTCTTCTCGATGCTGGGCGCCCTGGCCCGGAACTGGGACAGGGGCCTCGACCTGTTTGCCGGCAGCGGAGCGCTGGGTATCGAGGCCTTGAGCCGTGACGTCGGCTGGGTGGATTTTGTTGAGCAGAACAGCAAATGCTGCCTGGTAATCAAGCAGAATTTAAGCAAAACAGGATTTATTGACCAGGCTCATGTATACTGTTGCCCTGTTATGAAAGCACTGGGTTTTCTTGAGCATACTTACGACATGGTGTTTGTCGACCCGCCGTATGCCGATAATTCCCTTAGCGCTTTAATTCCTGTTTTAGCCGTGTCGAATTTCATCTCTGCAGATACAGTCATATTGGTTTCTCATTCCTCGCGTAACAGTCTTGATCAGCAGTATGGCAGCCTGTCCATGATCAAAGAAAAACGCTACGGAGATACCGGCATTTCCATATATCAAAAGGAGGCTATATCATGACCACCGCAATTTATCCCGGCAGTTTTGACCCCATTACCAACGGGCACCTCGATATTGTAAAGAGGGCGTCGTCAATATTTGATAAGGTCATCATCGGGGTTTATGATATACCGCAAAAATCGCTGCTTTTTTCTGTTGAGGAGAGAGTGTCTATGGCGCGCCAGGCGGCAACTGAATACAATAATGTAGAGGTATTGTCATACTCGGGGATTACCGTGGAATTTGCCAGGAAAACTAAGGCCAAGGTGCTGGTGCGCGGCCTGCGCGCCAGTTCGGATTTTGAACGTGAATTCGAGATGGCGCTGATGAACAAGAAACTGGCCCCCGATATAGAGTTAGTCTGCTTCATGGCAAACCTGAGGTACCAATTCTTAAGTTCAAGCCTATTGAAAGAGATACTCGAGCTCGGCGGCAACCTCGATGACATGATGCCCCCGCATGTCAGCGCCGCCTTGAAGAAGAAACTGCTGCCCTGAGATATAAAAACGGGTATAATCTTTATGGCCTGTTTTGCCTGGCTAATTGTAAAAAAATATTTGGAGGTTTCAGGAAAATGGCTTTTATAATTACCGATGACTGCATCAGCTGCGGCGCCTGCGAAGCAGAATGCAAGAACGAAGCTATTAAAGAGGGGGCATCTATTTATGAAATAGACGCCGCCAAGTGTACGGAATGCATCGGCTGGTTCGATAAGCCCAAATGCGTCGAGGTGTGCCCGGTGGATTGCTGCGTCGCCGACCCGAACCATAAGGAAAGCAAGGAGCAACTCCTGGACAAGTGGAAGAAACTGCATCCGGGTAAAACGCCCCAATAGTGGCTCAAGCCGCTTTCATTTAAACCTCATATGTTGACTATTGACCTTGATCTATTGGAGATCAACGGGAATGAGTTCGTGCTGGATGCCGGGTGCGGGCCCGGGCGGCATATCTGGCAGGTTTGCAAGGAGAATAAAGGCCCTTCGGTGGCCTTTGACCTCGATGAGCCAAGCCTTCAGAGTGCCAGGAACATGCTGTACCAGATGGATTTAAAAAAGGAATCGGCGGGTCCCTGGCACCTGGTGTCCGGCAGCATAACCAGCCTGCCGTTCGCCGACGCCCTGTTTCACAAGGTGATCTGTTCCGAGGTATTGGAGCATATACCCGATGATTTCAAGGCGGCATCTGAACTGACACGCGTGCTTAAGCCCGGCGGGATACTGGCGGTCAGCGTGCCCTCCCACTTCACCGAGTCGGTCTGCTGGAAGATATCCGATGATTACCACAATACCCCGGGCGGGCATATCCGGATATACAGGCAGCAGGAGATAGTGGACCTGTTAAAGAGATGTAACCTGGATGTATTTGCCATCCGCTATAAGCATGCGCTGCATTCGGCCTACTGGTGGTCCAAGGGCCTTTTCGGACTTAAGAACGAAAAAGCCCTCATACCTTCCCTGTATAACAAGTTCCTGGTTTGGGACATCTACTCGCGGCACAAATATACGAAATGGTTTGAAAACGGGCTGAACCGTGTAATTCCCAAGAGTACAGTGATCTACTGCCGCAAGTCCCCTGCCGATTGACCTGAAGCGGACGGGGGAATCTTTTTACCCTCCCAGGGACCTGGCTTTGCCATAGGCAGCGGTTACCGCGCCAATCATCAGCGACCTAAATCCACCGCTTTCAAGATTGAGCAAGGCCTCGGTGGTGGTGCCGCCGGGTGAAGTAACCATGTTCTTCAGTTCCGCAGGATGCATAGCCAATTTTTTCATCACATCCGCGGACCCCGCGATTGTTTCAATTACCAGCTTGCCTGCGATATCCCTGGGCAATCCTATATGCACCCCGGCATCGATCAGGGCTTCAATGAAAAGGAAAACATAAGCCGGGCCGCTGCCGCTGACCGCCGTCGCCATATCGATATATTTTTCATCCGCGAAATACTGCTGCTCGCCCAGCGAAGACAGTATCGAACGGGCCAGTTCATGTTGCGGCGCGGATAATTCCCCGGCAGAAGTCCAGACGGTCATCCCTTTACCCACCTGCGCCGGCGTGTTCGGCATGGCCCGTACCACTAACCTGTACTCCAGGTGACGGCAAAGCGTCTCAAGATTTATACCGGCCGCTATGGATATCACTAATTGCGATTTCAATGCACCGGATATCTGCCGCATGACTGCTACCAGCTCGTGAGGTTTCACCGCAAGAATAATGACATCGGCTCCCTTCACAGCCGCGGCGTTATCAGCGGTTACCGCTACCCCGTAGCGTTTGGCTATGTAATCGCGGCTTTTTGCCAGTACATCGCTGATAATAATGTCCTGCTTAGTGGCCAGCCTCTTGCGCAGCAGGCTCTGTACAACTGCCCTGCCCATCGTTCCTCCACCGATTAGCGCTACTCTCATAAATTAGCTCCTTTCGCCGAAGATGGCCCGGCCGACGCGTATCATCGTTGACCCTTGCTCCACGGCAACCTCAAAATCGTCGCTCATGCCCATTGACAGTTCCCTGAAACCAAAGGCCACGTTGAGCATATTCAACCTGGCAAATAAGGGCCGCAGTTCCTGCGCGTCGGCAACCTGCGGCGCCACGGTCATAAGGCCCAATACCTCCAGGTTTGGCAGGGCGCCGATTGACCTGAGAGCACTTTTGAGTTCGTCCCCGGCAAAGCCGTATTTGCTTTCTTCTCCTGCCAGGTTGACCTGTATCAATACCGGGACTTTCCTGGCAGCCCTCTCATTTATTAAACAGGCCAGGTTTATTGTATCCACGCTGTGTATGATGTCAGCTATCTCAAGCGCATCCCTGACCTTGTTAGACTGCAGGTGCCCGATAAAATGCAGCTTGAAAGAGGTACGGCAATCCGCCAGTTGCTTCAGCTTGACGGTCGCTTCCTGCACCCTGTTTTCAGCGAAATCAGCCAGTCCGCAATTTAAAGCGTCACGGATTGACCCCTGAGAGAAGTTTTTTGTGACAGCAATAATTTTTACAGCGGAACCGTCCCTGCCGCTTCTCTCGCAGGCGCGTGCTATACGGCAACGCAATCCCGCAACGTTCTTACGAATACTCTCGATTGAATCCATGCCTGCCAACTGCCTGATTGAGGACAACCGCCTTACTCGTATATTTTTTCATCAGCGGCATGGGACTCCTGGGCGTCTTCTTCAACATTGCGCGCCTCTTCACCGGCGGCCAGGGTCTCCCTGTAGTATTCATGCTGAATGATGAGATTCATGATCTCGCTGGTGCCCGTCCAGATAATCGAAAGCCGCGCGTCCCTGAGCATTTTCTCGAGTGGATAGACGTTGGTGTAGCCTATGCCGCCCACCACCTGCATGGCGTTATTAATGATCTCCCAGGACGCCTCGGTGGCGAACCTTTTGGCTTCGGAGACCAGCCTGCGGGAATAACCGGTGCTTCCCATAGCGTCCACGGCAGTAGCGGCGCCGTAAACCAGCGTGCCGGCGGCATCCAGCTTTGTGATACTGTCCGCTATCCTGAAACTTACACCTTCGAATTCGCGTATCTTGCGGCCGAAAGCCTTCCTTTTATCGCTGTACTTGGCTGCTACTTCCAGGGCCGCCCTGGCCAGGCCCACCGCGCCCGCAGCGGATGTCATCCTCTCGGGGATCATCATCTGGTTGAATACGTCCGCGCCCCTGTTTAGTCCCAGTACCAGGTTCTCCTTGGGTACCCTGGTATTTTTGAATACCAGCCGGCCGGCGCCACCGCCCCTGGTGCCCAGCAAGCCATAAATATATTTGGCTTCAACGCCCATGTCGCGCTCCACGATGAAGGCGCTTATCGATTTTCCCGGCGCGCCTTCAGTGCGGGCGTAGACCAGGAAAATGTCCGCGCCGTCCGCCCCCACCACGAACCTTTTTTGCCCGTTCAGTATGAAATGGTTTCCTTCCTCCACCGCCGTGGTAGTCGCACCGAAGAAATCAGAGCCCCCCCGCGGTTCGGTTAAGGCTTCAGCACAGAAAATCTTCCCCTGCAGCAGCGGCGCCAGGTACTTCTTTTTTTGCTGGTCTGTTCCAAACACGTCGAGTGCCTCACCGACTATACTGACCAGTGAAAAAAGGCAGCCCAGAGACATCCCCAGCACACCTATCTCTTCCAGCGCGATTACCTCGTCAACCCACTTCAATCCCCTTCCGCCATAGGCCGGGTTGAACCTGAGTCCAAGTAATTTATGCGAAGCAAGGCTGACCACGTATTCACGCGGGTATCTCACCTTATCCGCATCCATATCCTGGAGAAGTTGCCTGGGGACCGACTTAACGAACTTTCTTACCTCCGCCCGCAGCGCCCTCTGCTTATCGGTTAAGAACGATTCCAGCATAATTTCACCTCACAAATCCGGTATTTTCCGCAATAACCCAGGTCCCTGTACTCTATTTTAATACTATATTCAATAGCCTGCCCGGCACATAGATTATCTTGGCGACACTTTTACCTTCAATGTAGCTTCTGATGCGTTCCTGTTCAAAGGCCAACTTCGTGGCGGCCTCCTCAGTGATATCTACGGGTACCGGGAGCTTATCCCTGAGTTTACCGTTGACCTGTATGACCAGTGTGATCTCTTCATCAGCGGCAAGCTCTCTGTCCCATTCCGGCCAGGACTGGTTGTGGATACTATACTTATACCCGAGTTGCTGCCAGAGCTCTTCAGTCATGTGGGGCGCTGAAGGAGCCAATAAAAGCAGCAGGGTCTTTACCGCCTCCTCCCACACTGGTTGCTTGATTGAGCCATTCTCCTGGACCTTGCTCAACAAATTGCTGAATTCCATCAAAGCCGACAGCATGGTGTTGAAACGAAAGCGTTCAATATCCTCCGTGGCCTTTTTAATCGTTTTGTGCATAATCCGCAGGCATTCTTTCTCAGCCTCCCCGTCCTGCGCCTTTTCCAGATATTCAGCCGAAACCAGGTTCCACACCCTTTTCAACCACCGTCCCATACCTATAATGCCGTTATCATTCCAGTCGCCACCCTGTTCCCACGGTCCCACGAACATAAGGTAAACCCGCACGGCATCAGCGCCGAGTTCGGCGACATAGTCGTCAGGTGTCACCACGTTGCCCTTCGATTTGCTCATTTTCTCGCCCTGGCTCCCGATAATCCCCTGGTTAAACAGGCGTGTGAATGGTTCATCGAATTTTACGATCCCGATGTCCCTGATGGCCTTGACAAAGAAACGGGAATAAAGAAGGTGCATCGTGGCATGTTCGGCGCCGCCGGTATAAAGGTCTACGGGCATCCAATAATTTATCTGGTCCTGGCTGAACGGGTATTTATCATAAGTCGGGCTGGTATACCTCAGGAAGTACCAGGAGGAGCACATGAAAGTGTCCATGGTATCGGTTTCCCGTTTTGCGGTGGCGCCGCATTCCGGGCATTTTACATTTACAAAACTCTCACAATACTTAAGCGGTGATTCCCCGGTAGGCTTAAATTCAGCGTCAGGTGGTAAAAGGACAGGCAGTTCTGCTTCGGGAACAGGGACGATGCCGCATTTAGCGCAGTGTACCATGGGGATGGGCGCGCCCCAGTATCGCTGCCGCGAGATCAGCCAGTCCCGTAGCCTGTAGGTAATCGTCCGGCCTCCCCAGCCCTTCTCAGAGAGGAAATCACAGATGGCAGGTACCATTTCACCTTCGGATAAGCCGTTGAATTGAGCGGCATTGACCCTATGCCCGCCTTCCCGGTGGGCGGCTTCCAGAGCCTTGCCATCCCAGTTATCCGGCGCCACCACGACCCTGATCGGTATGCCGTATTTCCGGGCGAACTCG
>JBFYUA010000002.1:0-3873 GCA_041300305.1 Dehalococcoidia bacterium
GGGAGATGGCCGATTTCGCCGCCATGAACGAGGTTTATAAAACCTTTTTCCCGGTAAACCCCCCGGCGCGCACCTGCATAGCGGTCAAGGGGATACCGGGTAACGCCCCCGTCGAAATCGAAGTCATCGCGCTTAAATAGGGCCCTGCGGCCTGACGCTGTGCAATTACAGTTGCATGCTATGGAGATTAGTGCTATGCCTGACTCCTTCTTTCTGTCTCATCCATCCATCGGTCATAGTGTACCCTCTCTTGCTTAAACCTGTCCTCTCCAAGTAGCTTCTCAGCCGGATAGCCCAGCGAAACCAGTGATATGGGTATAACATGAGATGGTATACTGAGCATCTCCCTGATCCTGCTTATACGTTCCTCCACCGGGTATATACCCACCCACACAGCACCCAGGCCCAACGAATGCGCCGATAGCAGGATATTCATCGTCGCAGAGGAACAATCAAGCGGGCCGCGGCCGGTGTTCACTTCAAACGTCGGGTCCTCACAGACCAGTATAGCAAGAGCCGCTTGACTGACCATGTAAGAATAAGTATGGATAGTTGATACAAGGTTGAGCACTTGCCGGTCCCTGATGATAACGAACTGCCAGGGCTGCTCATTGGCCGAGGACGGCGCTGCCATAGCCGCCTGTAACAACTGTTTCACCACCTTGTCCGGCACCTTCCCATCCATATATTTCCGGATGCTCCTGCGGGTCAATATACATTCGATAGTATCCATCTTCCTCCCCCGGCAATCTACATGGGCGGCTTGGCCGGCTTAAAACTATCAGGCACTTCGACCGGCATGAAAAGCATGCCCAGGCACATGGCTTTCCCCGTTTCATCAAACCTGAGGGTGCTGGTGGCGCCGCCGCCCAGGGCTTTATACATGACTATCTGGATCGAGTTGATATTCTGCATTTCATATATCTTAACATCGCCTTTCACCAGTTCTTTGTAAAGTTCTTTCACTTTCTGCGGTGTGACCTGCTTTCGTATTATCTCGTAGTTTTCCTCGTTAAAGGCCATTATCCCGATATTGGATATGTCGCCTTTATCACCACTGCGGACATAGGCCAATTCTTTGATAAATACTATCTTTCCCATGTTCAACCCAACCTCTTCATAACAAATTTCGTTGGAACTTCTTCCCGCGGTATCAATGTCGGCCACAGAGAAATGTAGCTCCTGGGCTTGGAAGGGACAGACATTGTAAAGCCCACAGGGGACAAATCCATGAAGGCTACGGCGATCATCCCGGCCTCAAGTGGATTTTTGCCCCTGGCGGCTACGCGCAGGCAGATTTCATTGATCTTATCTTCATCGGGAATAGGAACTATGGACTTAAGTATTGAATTTACCCCGACATAATCAACCTGCACGTCCACGTTCTCCCGCTTCATACCGTATTTTGCCAGGTTTTTCCAGCCGAGCTCCTCAACACGCCTGGCTTTGGCGATCGCTTTGGGGGCGGAGATATAATTCATGGTCTCGGCAATAAATCCGCCGGGATAACCGATTATCACTTTAAGCGTATCGGGCCTGGCTTTGCCGGTCATATTGCTCAGTTTTACCCTGTTATTACCCAGGTCATGGACTTTCACTGCCGACATATCGGCCACGCCGTCCGGCATAATATAATTCCTGGGATCGTGCACCTCATATACCAGCTGGCTCTTGACCGTCCACTCGTTTAACAGGCCGCCTCCCGATGACGGCATCCCTAATATGGCCGTTCCATCTTCAAATACCTCAGCCAGGGGGTAGACAATCTCTTCCGGTTTGGGTACGCTTTCCCAGACCGGACTGGCGACCCCGGTGAGGAAATCGGCACATTCCAGCGTGTGGCCGATAGTTATAGCAGCGCCTATGCGCGGCCAGTATGGATCTGCAAACTTCCATCCGAACTCATGCATCATAGGCGCCACAAAAAGCGCGCTGTCGGAACATCTTCCGGTAACGATAACATCGGCTCCGGCTTCCAGCGCAGCGATAATGGAATCAGAACCTATATAAGCGTTGGCGATCAGGATATTGTCTTTGAACTTGCTGATATCATCTTCACCGGTTTCCATATTGGTGAACTTCCAGCCTTTGCTCAGCAGGTCATCAATCCTGCCGGCTATATTGTCACCTGTTACGACGGCCACTTTTATATCTGTAAGGTTGTTTTCCCTGGCGGTATTCAGTATCTGATCTGCCGCAGCTTCAGGATTGACGCCACCGCCGTTGGTAATAATTTTGATGCCTTTTTTGTACGCTTCGGGTAGTATCTGCTTCATGCCGTCGATATGCCCGGTGAGGTAACCCCTGGATGGGTCTTTTTGCCGGGTTTTGGACATGATCGACATGGTCAATTCCGCCAGCTGATCGAAGCAGAGATAGTTGATATTACCTTCCCTGGCGAGTCTCAGGGCTTCGCCTGTCTTGGAAGGAGCATAGCCCGAACCTGCTCCAATTCTAATGCTCTTCATCTCGTATTTCTCTTGTATTCATCACGTGCTGCGTAAATACGAATCCAACCGGCTGTAAAGCCCGGGGCTTATGACAGTAGCCTGCTGAGCGCTCTGATATCATCAACACTTTCTATGCTGCTTATCATCTCAATGATAGCTTCTGTTTTATCTCTTATTGTTGGATTGGCGGCATACGAAGCACAATCGCGGAATTTACTGGCAACGTATTGGAAATCCAGCGGATTATCGGGATGCCCGAGGCTAAAATCTACTTGTTTAATATATCTTTCCCCGCCCCTATTAACGATTTCAACTTTTGCAGGTTGAACAAAGCCCTTCTGACTGATAAGGTCCGTTACTGCCGTTACTACTTTTTTCGCCATATTTAATGATAAAACGTCAGCCAATCCGTCAGGAGCGAAACTAGCTAATTTAAGTTCTTTTCTCGCGGCGCAGACCCCCACACAAAAAGGCAGGCTAATCCTCGCTTCATTACCTGATTTAGGCGTCCTGCTTTGATCGCTGGCAAAACGCATAAACGGTTCGCTGACATGGATAATGATTTGATCGATATCGTCAGCATTAATGCTATTTTCCCCCACAAGTTGCAGGGTTGCATAAATGTAATTGTGCATCATGATATTGGCTGGCCAGGGTTTCACGCTGATCTGAACACCGTCGAATTTTGTGCCCAACCCTGCTACCAGGTAGTCCCGGTCATACTTATTGTCGTAATATACCTTGAAAAGTCCGGCAGTGCCCTCAAAACAGGTCTTGATGCCGGTGATACCTTTCTGAGAGAAAAGCGCCGCTAACACTCCGTTCATCCCTATAAAACCGCCGTAATAGTCCCTAATTTTGGTGTCACCGGGGCTTAAAAAGGCTTCCATTGTTCCCGCCGCGCCCTGATGAAAGACAATTCCCAGAGCGTCCACAAGCTGCTGCTGATCCAGTTTTAAAATTTTACCGGCGGCGGCGGCAGCGCCGAAAACACCCAGCACAGGCGCCGGACGAAACCCCAAACTCATCCCTTCCGATTTACTTTTTATTGCATATCCCAGGCGGCAAATCAGGTCATTGCCCAGCGCTATCGCCGTGACGAACTCTTTACCACTGACACCCCCGGTCTTCTCTGCCAGTGCGAAGGCGGCGGGGATCGTACACATGCTGGGATGAACCGCAGTGTCAGTAACAATATCATCATAATCGAGAGCATGTGCGGAGATACCGTTGACAAAAGCTGCCATCCATACGGGAAGCTTTTCCGGATAACCGATGACGGTAGCCTCTCCAATGCCACCGGCCTGCCTCACCATGTCTGTGACCGGCTGGCTGTCCGTGGAGAGCGTACTTGCTGCAACCATGCATCCCAAGATATCCAGTATATTCTTTTTAGCCGCTGCTACCACCGAATCAGATAAGT
>JBFYUA010000009.1:0-5342 GCA_041300305.1 Dehalococcoidia bacterium
CAGCCTTTGACACGGTTGTGATGCTAATAGCACCTTTGACGGGTGTGTCGATACCTTCTGACTTTTTCATGTAGATTTATGTTAATCCACGAAAAAATGCCCGCCTCATATATAGCAGGCATTATAGCTTCGAATTTTGGCAGCGGGGCAGGATTTGAAGATTAGGCTATAATCTCTATAGAATATGCATAATAATACCAGCCGCGATTTAACCTGCCCTTCAAATTAATTGTAAGGATGTCCAGTATGAAGAATAACGGGTCTGATACCGGGACTTTCACCACCCGCGCTTTTGCCGGCGTAAAAGCCCTGGCCGAGCTTCCCTACTTCGAGCTTACAAGCACGGGTTTACTGAGGTTGACGCTCGATGGTCTTGATAATGGTATTGACGGGCACGTGCATTTTGCCCTCAATGCGCTCAATGGCCCGAAGCCTGATTTGCTTGCTTCAACATCTGAGACCAGGTACTACATGAGCACCTCCAGCCCCATCTCTCTGCAGAAGTACATGGGGTTGAACCAGACACAGGAAGACCTGGATAACACGATTATGAGCATGTTAAGCATGCTGACCCCTGCCGGCAGCGCCACGACTGCAACCCACACAATACCCAACCTGATTGCAGAAATGGAACTGTTAAACATAGCAAAAGCGATAGTCCTGCCTATCGCCTACGGTTTCCCCTACGGAGATGATGTAACGGAATGGTACATGGATGCCATTGAGAAATCGGGCCAGGGCGACCGTTTTATTATCCTGGGAAGCGTGAAGCCAACCCTGCCCGAATCGATCGAAAAAACAAAGCAATTCAAACTTAAAGGTGTGAAAGGGATAAAGGTCCATCCCAACATTTCCCTCTTTACGCCTGACGATAAGCTGGCATGGGCCTTTTATGAAGAGTGCTCGAGGCTTCAATTGCCGCTGTTGATACACTGCGGACTGGTCGGCAAAGAGAGCGCTGATTCAACACAAATGATGGGCTATACAGGACGTCACGCTGATATCAAGCATTTTTATGAGCCTGTTTCAGCTTTTCCCGGACTGCGCTGGGTCCTCTGTCATGCAGGCGGGTTACAGAATGAACAGGCTATCGCTATAGCCAAGGTAAATAAAAACGTCTGGCTGGACATTCAAGGCCAGAGCGTCGACAACATCCGCAGAATGATCGCAGAACTCGGCCCGGAAAGACTGATGTTCGGATCGGACTGGCCATTTTTCGCTGTCGCCGCGCTGCTGGCGCGACTTCTTATCGCCACAGAAGGCGACGACAAGGTCCGTAACATGCTGTACTCTGAAAACGCCAGGCGGTTCTGGGGCCTGGACTGATATGCCTCAGGATTCCATCTCCAGTGCTATCTTCTCCACCCTGTCATAGTCACGGTTAAAGAAAAAAGACCCGGTGAAGAAAAGCACAGCTGAAACTACCAGGAAGGCAGGCAATACCTGCATGGCGGTTTGGATATTGGTCGCATCAGAAATAGCCCCGATCACAATCGGCCCCAGCGATGCGCCAAGCAAATTCATCACGATTATAGCCACAGCATACGAGATAGCCCGCAGGCCTGGATGGATGACTTCCTGGGTCACAACTATAGCTGCGGGGGCAGATGCGGTGAAGACCAGCCCCATCAGCAGTAATGCTGCGTACTGCGGGATGCCGTCAAATACGGAAAAGGCCAGGAATATTAGCACTGCAGTAACCAGCAGCGCTATAGAGGGGAAAACCAGACGGGCGTTTCTCTTCTTTTTTATCCAGAGGTCAGCCAGGTAACCACCTACCGGGGCGCCGATAATGGCAAGCAACAGTATTGAACCAGTCTTCAACCCGGCCTGGTCGATCGGCATACCGCCGGTGCGATGAAAATATGTAGCCAGCCAGGTGATCAGGGAGGCCTGCACAAATTGCACTCCGGCAAATCCGAAATAGGTGAAAAGTAATGTGCGGTTGCGGATAAACTCCCTGGCGGCGTCTCCCGCCTTCATTTTCATTTTGGCCGTCTTATCTTTTGCGTCTTCAACAGTTTTCACCAGGTCCACGGTCTTATAGTCCTTGATAAAGAAAAACATGATAGCAACAACCAGGCCCGGCAGCGCCGTCAGCCCGAATGCGGCCCGCCAGCCCAGGTTCACTGCAATAACGCCGCCCACGGCTATGCCGATTGCTGTGGCCAGCGGTACAGATGCGTTCCACAACCCGATCATACGCGCACGCTTATGTTCCGGATACATTCCTGTGATCATAGCAGTGCCGCCCGAGGCATAGCCGGCCTCACCCGCACCCAGGAAGGTCCTGGCAGTAAAAAGCTGTGCAAAATTGCCCGCAAAGGCGCAGGCTATCGAAGAGAGACTCCACACCACAGCCATAATGCCGATGGTCTTTCTCCTGCTCCAGCGGTCGACTATGATGGATATGGGCAGTGTCAGCACCACTATGGCCCAGTAGACGGTAGAAACGAGCAAGCCGCTCTGCATATCGGTAAGTGCCCATTCCTTCTGCATGAAAGGGAACAACGACGAAACGATATACCGGTCAACTACATCGAAGAAATAAAGCAGACACAACAATATGAAAATATAGGTTTTATAGGCGCTGCCAAGCGCGTATTCTTTGGTCGGCTGTTCCTGCTGTGCGCTCACTGCATACCTCCTGAAAAAGCATTGCCGGGGCTGAGAATATCGGGGTAATAGTAATATGGCTTGCGACTCTGTGTCAATAAACACCCAAATGGGCCGTTGCAGCAAAACACATCAACGATTTATCATATGCAACGAAAAAAGCGGAACAGAGATGTCCTGCCTTCGCCGGCAACCCTTACCCCGGACAAGCTGAACGAGCCATATTCGATGTGAAAGGTAAGTTCCGGAAATTAGATAGATAATTTTCCTCCTGCATGATAGGGGAATGAAGGACCCGGCACATGCTATACTTATTCAAAGGAGCAGCTTAGATGGTAAAAAAGGAATCGCCCGCTAAAAAGGAAGCCGTTAGGTTAACGGCGGACACAGAAGGGAACGCGCGGGCGGATGAGTCACCGGAACAAAACGGCGCTAAATACCGGACTCTGTTTGAAGCGATCGCCGACGCTGCATTTTGTATTGACCAGCAAACCGGCAACATTCTTGATGTAAATTCGGCAGCTACCCGTATCTATGGCTTCACGCATGAGGAATTTCTAAAACTGAAAAACATAGATATATCAGCTGAAATCGAGCAAACGGCACGTGCCACTCATGAGATGGCGCCACGGATAGCTGTACGCCATCACAAACGGAAAGATGGCGGCGTTTTCCCTGTGGAAATAACAGCCAACACCTGTGAAATTCAAGGCCGGACCTTAATCATCTGTACAGCCAGGGATATAACCGAGCGTAAGCAGGCAGAGGACACACTTACCCGGTCTGAAGAAAGATACCGGACTATACTGGAAAATATGCAGGATTCATATATTGAAGTGGACTTAGCGGGCAATTTTACCTTCATTAATGAGGCTACATGCCGCAACCTCGGCTATACCGTGGAGGAATTGACCGGGCAGAATTTCAGTATTCTCTCCCTCGACCAGGACGAGTTACAAGCTATCTTTACGGCCTATAATAAAGTGTACAAAACAGGAGAACCACACAAGGGTTTTGCCTTTAAGGTCAGGCGTAAGGATGGCACCACTGGTTATACGGAGACCTCTATTTCCATTTTAAAGAATGAGCAGGGCAGGACCATTGGATTCCGCAGCGTGGGTCGCGATATTACAGAGCGCAAGCGGGTGGAGGACGCACTAAAAGAAAGCGAACAAAACTACCGTCTGCTGGCGGAGCATACGACAGACACCGTATGGCTGATGGATATGGACCTTAAGACTACATACCAGAGTCCCTCCGTGCAGAATACGCGCGGATTCACACCCCAGGAGATAATGGAAATGCCGCTGGAGAAGCACCTTACACCGGAGTCGCTTGCATTAGCGGCGGCAGTATTTTTAGAGGAGATGGCAAAGCTGGAGGCAGATCCTGACTACAATTTTATGCGCACCGTGGATCTGGAGTTTTACCGCAAGGACGGTTCCACTTTTTGGTCGGAAAATACATTCAGCCTCTTACGGGACAACAACGGCAAGCCGGTTTCCATCCTGGGCGAGGGCAGGGACATCACCGATCGCAAGCGGGCGGAAGCATACCGGGAAATGGGCAGGGAAGTCCTGCAAATACTGAACGAGACTGGAGACCTGCAAGATTCAATCCAGCGCGTCCTCGCCACATTGAAGACACGGACCGGGTTCGATGCAGTTGGCATCCGCCTGCAAGACGGGGATGACTTCCCATATTTCGCCCAGCAAGGCTTTTCCAACGATTTCCTGCTGACGGAAAACACGCTGGTCGAGCGCACCGCGGATGGAGGGGTATGCCGGGACAAAGACGGCAATGTCAGCCTGGAATGCACCTGCGGCCTGGTCATTTCCGGTAAGACCGACCCGGCCAATCCGCTCTTTACAGCGGGAGGAAGCAGTTGGACCAACGATTCTTTCCCGTTCCTGGATGTCCCACCGGATGAGGACCCCAGGCATCATCCACGCAACCAGTGCATCCACCAGGGCTATGCCTCCGTAGCCCTCGTTCCCATCCATAACAGGGAAAGAATCGTTGGCCTGATACAGTTCAACGACCGGCGCAAAGGTTGTTTCACCCTTGAAACGATTGAGCTCCTGGAATCAATCGCATCGCATATCGGGGAGGCCATGATGCGCAAGAAAGCCGAAGAGGACGTCCGGAAAAGCGAAGCGAGATTCAAGAGCATCATCGAGCATGTCAATGATATATTCTATATACAGAACGCGAAGCGCGAAATCCTCTACATCAGCCCGCAGGTCGAGCAGATGCTGGGCCACACGCTGCAAGAAATGCAGAACGGCTGGCAGAACTACCTGACTGATAACCCGATAAATTTGGCAGGGCCGGAGAAATCACGGATGGCAATCACTACCGGTGAAAAGCAGGAACCTTACCTGCTTGAGTTCATACGAAGTGACGGGACAAAGCGGCTGGCTGAAATAAACGAGTCACCGATTAAGAACGATAAGGGCGAGGTAATCGGCATGGTTGGAGCCGCCCGCGATATTACCGAGCGTAAGCGCATAGAATCAGATTTAAAGGAAAGCGAGGAGAAGTACCGGACGGTCGTGGAGAACGTCCAAGATTCCATCTTGATAATCGTCGACGGTGTGCTCAAATTCGCCAACAGCAAGGCTGTGGAGTCCAGCGGTTATTCGCAGGAGGAGCTCACCTTGAGGCCTTTTATCGAGTATATCCATCCCGATGACCGTCATATGATTGCTGAGCGCTATCTTCAG
>JBFYUA010000036.1:0-7201 GCA_041300305.1 Dehalococcoidia bacterium
ACTCATGAATCAAAATGTCCCTCATGCCGGCGATCTTACGCCAGGAAATATCCTGATGCTGATCTTTGAATTCTACGGGAATATTCTTTACCGCTTCACCAATTATCTCCAGCCTTCTTATTACCGCGTCCTGAGTTTCATTTTTTCTGAGAAATTCATCGACTGATAAATCCTTTGTATAATCTTCAATCAATCCAATACTTTCAAGGATGTGATTTATCAGGACCAGAAAATCTTTTGTCATATTATCGGCAACTGTTCTCTAAGCACAGTCTCTCTAATAGCGGGAAGCAGGGATTTGTAAGTCAAAACGTCCACGGATATGTCGAGTAAATCTTCAATTTCCAATTTGATAGCTACGAGATCCAGTAAGCTTTTGTCGGCAGCTAAATCAACGAGGATATCAATATCACTTTTTTCTTCAGCATCGCCTCGCGCCACTGAGCCGAAAAAAGCAGCACGTTTGACACCATGTTTTAGCAAAATCTCGGCGATCTGTGGTTTAATGGTATCCAATATAATCGCCATTTATTTATATCCTTATTGACTATTGTACTATAAAAACAGGGGTTAGTCGCTGCGTGATGCCATACGTCAAATTAGTCTCTCAATCCTCACACTGTCCTCGTTTTCAATCGTCCTGAACTTTTTAGCCACCCTCTTGATATCACTATCGAATGCAGGCAGACGGACAAGTTCTTTAAACCGCTTCCGGCTCATACTGCCTCACCGAATATGCGGACGTGCGGTAGAAAACCGATTCATATTCGATGGCTTTACCCTCCTCCGCGGTAAGCCAGGGCACATCGTTATGAGAGTAGTCGCTTATCTGGGCGGCATTCATGCCGGATAATTTACCCAGCACTGCGTCGATTGTCCCGCTCTCATGGGCGCCCAGTTTCCTTAAGTCGGCTTCCCTGGTCGGCAGGTACTTGGTTTGCGGGTAGCTGAAATACTTATCCTGCACCCTGATAATATCCCCGCCCAGCATGCCTTCGACGACCTTACTGAATTCAAGCGGCGTCGGCCCATAGTGGTTCTTAATGTAGGTAGCGCCGATCAACTGCTCTTCATACCTCTCGTAGAAATCAAAGTCTATGAAATACAGCAGTTTATATATGACCGATTCGCCGATATTGGGTTTCGAACCCACCCTGTTCAGAATGTATATAAGTACCTCTTTGAACTTTTCCACGTTTCCCTGCGGCACGTTTATCCTCAGTCCCACGCCATATTTAATACGGCTCTCCCTAACTTTGGCCGGTTTTCCAATTCGAACTTCCGTCTCCAGGATACGCCCAAGCATTATATCTGCCCCTACATTAAGCGCATCACAGAACCTGGCCAACTCGTCCGCAGTCACTTTCCGCTCGCCTATTTCTATCTGTGTTAATGAGACGCGGGACATGCCTATCTTTTCAGCAAGCTGTTGCTGACTGAACCCCCTTTGCAGCCGGTATTTTTTTATCCTCTCGTTAATCTCCATATCATAGACCTCAGAGCCGATTATACTACCATGTTCGTTTTTCTGTCAATATATTGTTATTATTTCTTACTTACCATTCACACCCGCAAACCGACATTCATATCAACTCATTTAACATCCCCGCGCATTCCGATATAATAACGGTAAATCCCGGATAAAAGGAGGCAGACCGTGAAAATTGAGCCGATCACCGCCAAACCAAGCAAGGAGGAATTGGGCGCCCGCCTGCAAAAGGTGCGCCAGCATATGGAGAAGCAGAAGCTGGACTATTACGTCTCCTTCTCCCCCACCAATATCTATTACCTGACCAATTTCGCCAATATTGTGCACGAGCGCCCCTTCATCCTGGTCATTGGCAAAAGCGGACTGATGCGCATGGTCTGCCCGCTGCTGGAATCAACCCACGTCAGAAGCCGTGCGCGCTGCGACCTTGATTATGTCATTTACTACGAATTCCCGGCGCCGCCAGGGCAAAACTGGTACGACGTTTACCGGCCGCTCTTCAAAGACTCCGACCGCATCGGCATCGAATCCGCCATGCCGGCCGGCATACTCAAGGAGACACGCGGGACCACCACCATCACCAACATCATCGAGGACATCCGCGTTATCAAGAGCGAATACGAGATAGGCCGCCACGTGCACGCCTGCCAGGTGGTGGACGAGGGCATGAAAAAGCTGCTTGAGTTGACCAGGGTGGGCGTCCCGCTCATCACCATCTACAGCGGGCTGGTGCAGGCCATGATGGCCAAAGCGCTCTTCGAGGTGGCAGACATCAACCTCATGGCCAGCAAGTTCCAGGGCGCGGTCTGGCCTCCCTCCATCTCGCATGACCCCCACATCATTCCCACACCCTTTTTGGCCATGGAGGAGGGCGGGCCCTCCTGCTCCATCGTGGGCGCTATCGTGGACGGCTACGGCGTGGAGATCGAGCGCACGCTCTTCCTGGAGCATGTGCCGGAACACGCCAAAAAGCTCTTCGAGATAATGATGAAGGGCCGCGCGCTGGCCTACAAGCTGGCACAGCCGGGCACCGTACTGGAGGAGATAGATAAACAGGTGCGGCAGGTCTTCATCGACGCCGGTTACGAGAAGAACATCATACACCGAACGGGACACGGCTTCGGCATCACCGGCCACGAGGACCCCTTCCTGGCGCTGGGCGACAAGCGCAAGCTGGCCCCGGGCATGATAGTGAGCATTGAACCCGGCATCTATTTCAAGGGGCAGGGAGGCTACCGCCATTCCGATACGGTGCTGATCACCGAGGACGGCAACGTTAAGCTGACCCACGCGCCCGATCAGCTGGAAGATCTGCTCTTCAAGAAATAGGGGGGTTATGAACATGAAAGAACCTGTTAACACACAACCGCAGGAATATAAAACGGGCGGCGGCAGCGCCATGTATATCCTGGTCGTCTGCACGCTGCTGTACGTCATCAACTATATCGACCGGCAGGTCTTCTCCGTGGTGCTGCAGCCCATGAAGGTCGAACTGGGGCTGACCGACACCCAGTGCGGCCTGGCGCAGACCCTCTTCATCCTGGGCATGGCTCTCTTCTCGTTCCCGGTGGCCTACCTGGTCGACCGGTGGAGCCGCAATAAGACCATCGGCATCATGGCCCTGCTCTGGAGCCTGTTCACCTTCCTGACCGGCTTCGCCAGGAACTTCACCTCTCTGGTCATACCGCGCAGCCTGGTGGGCGTGGGCGAATCGGGCTTCACGGCCGGGGGCGTGGCCATGGTCAGCGCCGCCTACCCGCCGGAAAAGCGCGCCCGCATGCTGGGCATCTTCAATATCGGCATTCCGCTGGGCGCTGCCATCGGCGTGATCGCGGGCGGGGCCATCTCCGCCTCTATGGGCTGGCGCTGGGCCTTCTATATCTTCGCCATACCCGGCGTCATCCTGGGCATCATGGCCTTTTTCATGAAGGATTACAAGACCCCGGACCACCCGGGCACGGCCGGCGCCAGGGTCAATTTCGGCAAGTCCATCGCGGCGCTCTTCCGCATCCGCAGCCTGGTCCTGTATTTCTTCGGCTACGGCATACTGTGCTTTATGACGGTGTCCGTACTGGTCTGGGCGCCCGCGCTGATGATGCGCCTGATGAGCATCTCCGAAGCCACGGCCGGCATGATAGTGGGAGGATGGGCACTGACGGCCATCATCGCCGCCCCGCTGGGCGGCTGGCTGGCCGACGTCTGGCAGAAGAAGACCGGCAAGGGCAGGCTCTACCTGCCCGCACTGGCCTCCGTACTGGCCGCCGTCGTGCTGATCATCATGGTCATGCTCCGCTTCGGCCCTATAGGCATAGCCCTGGGCTTCGTCTACGGCTTCCTCTCGGTGATCGGCTCGCCAGCCCTCAACGCCGTCTCGCAGGACGTGGTGCCGGCGGCGCATAAGGGACTCTCGATGGGCATGGCCGTGTTCGCCGCCTACATGTTCGGCGGCGCCTGGGGACCCTCCGTAGTGGGCGCCATCTCGGACGCGCTGGGAGGAGGCGCCGACGGACTCATCACCGCCATGCTGTGCACCACCATAGCGGGCTTCGTCGCGGCGCTGCTGCTCTGGCTGGCCGCCCGCACCTACCCGGCCGATATGGCCAAAGTCCAGCATGAGACACTGACCGCCAGATAAGCGCCGAGGAGGAGATATGAAACTGACAACGCTGCTGCGCCTTCAGGTAATTTATTTCGTACTGGGCATGCTCTACAACGGGCTGAGCTTTTACCTCACATCCACGGGACAGCCGGCGCTGGCGCCCACGCAGCCGGTGCTCGGCGCTGTCTCAATGATTGTGTACGCGCTGTTCCTTATCCCGGGCTACCTGCGCAAGATCACGCTGTACCGGATACTGATGGGGGTGGCCATTATCGTGATGGGCTACGGCGGCGTAGTCACGCACATCATCAATATCTTCACCCAGCCCCAGGTTTACAGCTCAATCGCCGCCTGGGCGGCCGCTGTTGGCATTAACTTATTCGGACTGGTGCTGAATATCATCGCGGTACTGGGCAAATTTAAAAGGTAGTTCTGGCCGGCATCCAAACTGATAACGCGGGGCTTACCACCGGGCGTGGTGCTCTTCCGCCCAGCCGACCATGTCCTTAACTTCGATCTTTTCGCCGTCGTCGGCGACCAGTGTCCCGCTGTAGCGGCCGAACATCTGGTGCACCTCGCTGGCCAGGATACCTACATCGGTCTTACCTACCCGTTCAAAGAAGGGCTTGAACTCCAGGTTGACCCGGCCGTCGGGAGAGGTCATCAGCCAGGGTTTCTTGAAATCCTTGTTATCATACCTGAAGACTATGTCCCCAAGCTTGTGCACCTTCCCATCCAGGATGATGGCATTATCGTTCAATTCGGGGCTGTTGCCGATGCCGTCCCCGGCATTCAGGCCGATCGTGCGCCCGCCGGGCAGGAACTGCGAGAAGCTGGCCCAGATCCAGAACGAGCGGTAAGGCCAGACGCCAACGCCCCAGTCCAGAGTGCCCAGGCTGCTATCCGGGCGGATATCGTATATCTTCCTGGTTTTCCGCCCGCCGCCCTTATCTTCGTCCCAGCCGAATTCGATTTTGCCCCCGGCCGGCATGCAGTTGACCTTGCGCGTGTAGAAAAAGCGCCTGTCTTTATAAGGGAAAACGTTGACCATCGACTCGTGTCCTTCACTTAAAGATAGACTGACATCAGCGGAGAGACCGGTACCGCCGAAGCCCGGCCAGTTGATTTCCAGCCTGCGCTCCTTATCGCCGGCGGTAAAGAAATGCAGGTGCAGGGCGCCCCTGGTGTAATGGCAATCGCCGGAGGTGCTGTTGCGGGGAAGTTCAATACCGCTGCCGAAGGGGACGTTCAGCGTCTGCTCGTGATACTGCCCGGTGGCGAAATCAAGCACATAGGCAAAGACCGGGCCCAGGTAGCCCACGTTGCTGAGCGTGAAGGAGAAGAAATACGTGGGCGTGGTGATGCCGAAATATTGCCAGCGCTTGATGCGCAGCGGCTGCAGGCATTTCAGCCCGTAGATATTGACATTCTCAAGGTTGGCGTCCAGCAACGGCTGCCTCGCCCAGCCGTAAGCGGACAGGTTACCCTTTGCATCCAGTAAAGGCCCGCTCCTGGTTATCTCGCTCATGGCTATGCCTCCTTATGTCAATTAATGGACCCGCTCAGTGCACGGACCAATTGTATCATCCCTACGACAAAAAGCACCGACCAGGTCATCGTTTTGAAGGTCAGTTCCTTGACTTTGATAAGGCTGCCAATCAGCACGCCGGCGAAAAAGCCGGGCAGCACCATGCCCGCCAACTGCAGCGACTGCACGCCGGCGCTCCCAACCATCCACATGCTTGCGTACAGCACCACGTTCAAAATCAGCCAGAGCACCGCCAGCGTACCGAGGAAGGCCTGCGGTTCACGTATCTCCCGCCCGGCATAGTAGACGACCAGCGGCCCCCCCGTGGCGAAAAGTCCGTGGAAAATCCCTCCTCCCAGTAAGACGGGCACGGCCAGGCAGCGGGGCAGCGGCCCGGCGGCGGACTTCCGTATATGCAGCCCGATCAGCTCCACGGCAGAAACCGCTATGATAAAAATCCCCAGCAGTATTATCAGCGCTGTTTCGTTGGCATAATCGCGTATCAATATCCCGGCCAGCATGCCGGCAAAAGCCAGCGGCAGGATGGTAATGAGCAGCAGGCGCCAGTTGACCCGCCTGTGCCAGCGGATAACCAGCCAGGCGCTCTGCAGTATGGCCAGGGCCACCAGGGCCGGCAGCAATACCTCCAGCGGGAAGAGGAAAAGGCCGAGGGCCAGCGAGATAATGGTGTCGCCGAAGCCGAGCGTGGTCTCCACGAGGTGGGCCAGCACCAGTATCAGCGCCAGCAGCAGGATATTTGTAATCTCAGGCGCCAATATTGACCTTATCCCGTCTTATACAGGTCATTGAAATACTGCGTGGTGATAGCTTTGGCCTGCGAGCGGTCCGGCATCGAACCTATCATGCCGTAAATGGCGGCATCGCCGGAAACATCCTCCGGCTTCAGCGCCGACACTTCCAGCGCCGCTTCCCGCAGATCCTTAAGGCAGGGTCCGACAACCTTGAGGTGCATGGGCGATACAGTGAAGTGCAGGCTGGGCGGCAGGTGCTGGCTATCGATATGCCAGCCCCGCTGTTTCATTTTATCTCCAATGGCATAGACATTCAGGGATTTGCTTCCCACTCCAAAGTTAGTGGCCGGAGGTTTGCCGATAACATATAAGCCGGGAATTTCGTTTATGCCCTCGATCAATAGTTGCGTGGCCTTCATCGCGTCCGCGGCCAGGCGCAGGTAACCTTCGTAACCCAGGAACTTCATGACTGCCCAGCTGGCCGCCACCGGGCCGCCCGGGCGCGCGCCGGATATGCAGGGCGTGGCATACACCCCGCCGGACCAGTCGGCATACACGAAAAGCTGGTATTTCCGCAGTTCGGCATCCCTGTAAAGCACGATCGATGCCCCCTTGGAGACATAGCCGTACTTGTGAATGTCGGCAGACATGGACATCACGCCGGGCACGCGGAAATCGAAGGGCGGGATGGGGAAGCCGAGCTTTTCCACGAAGGGCAGTATAAAGCCGCCGACACAGGAATCCACGTGGAACCACACGCCTTTTTCCGCGGCGACGGCGGCCATTTCACCTATCGGGTCGACGATGCCGTGCGGGTAGGAGAAGGCCGAACC
>JBFYUA010000054.1:0-6970 GCA_041300305.1 Dehalococcoidia bacterium
GTTGAGAGCATATAATTCATTTCTATTCACTCCTGGCATCAATTCGCAGTATGGGCCATCTGACATCGGGCGCGTTTAAAAATGATAAAATAACGGTTACTGAGCAGTTAAAATTAAACACGGGACTATGAAGAAGGAAGGTAGCAATAACATGAAGGAGAATAAATTCAGTATCCCTATGGCAACGCTGTTAGCCCTGATGGCAACGGCCCTGGTCTTATCCTCCGCCTGCGGGAAGCAGACGGGCGCACCGTCTTCCCCTTCCACTGCCAGGCTAAGCGAAGCCACAATGTGTAAGAACTACAATTACGAAACAGGCGCAGGGGATAATACCAGCGTATTCCTCCGCAATGATCCGTGGATCATGTGTTCAGTCAAACTGTCGGATGCACCGTCCGGAACGAGTGTGCAGGCAGTCTGGTTCTATCAGGGCAATCAGAGGCGTTCCGAGACACAGGTTGCTGACGGCACAAAATATCTTGGATTCAAAGTACAACCCAAGAACTTCCGCAGCAACGCAACACGCTTTGACGCGGGAGACTACGCAGTCAAGCTCTACCTCGATGATCAGGAAAAGACAACTTTACAATACACCGTGCAATAAAAGCTTTCAGCCTGGCATTGATGCCGGATTAAATATAAGGGGTCACGTCAATTAAAGGCAGCTTATCGACGCCGTAGAGGCTTAACAAAAGAACACAGAATCCAGTATTTATTGGTATTGCTATTATCATAAATGAGCAACTATTTTCAAGTATTAAGCCCGCAATGACAGACAAAATTTAGGACGCATAAGAGCTGTCTTTGCTTGACAATAAATAATTACCTGTGATAGTTTACTACAACCTGCGCCGTACCTGACCGGCACCTGCCGGGGTCACCTGGTGAAATTTAAAAAGTGGGGATACTGTCACATGAAAAGCCATAGCATCAAACAGGGTATCGAGAGGGCGCCTCACCGCGCACTGCTGAGGGCGGTGGGCGTGCAGAGCAGCGATTTCAATAAGCCCTTTATCGGCGTGGTCAACAGCTTTAACGAGATAGTGCCGGGGCACACGCACCTCAACACCATAGCCGCCGCGGTCAAGACGGGCATCACGGCCGCCGGGGGCGTCCCTTTCGAATTCAACACCATCGGGGTCTGCGACGGCATTGCCATGAACCACCCGGGCATGAAGTTCAGCCTGCCCAGCCGTGAGCTGATAGCCGACTCCGTTGAGATCATGGCCGAGGCGCACCAGTTCGACGCGCTGGTCTTTATACCCAACTGCGACAAGGTGGTGCCGGGCATGCTGATGGCCGCGGTCCGCCTGAACGTGCCGTCCATCTTTATCAGCGGTGGACCGATGCTGGCCGGCAAGCTGCACAAGGGCGGCGCCTGCCGTTCCGTTGACCTGATCACGGTATTTAACGCAGTGGGCAGCGTGGCCAACGGGCAGATGAGCGAGGCCGAACTGGAGGAGATCGAAATAGCGGCCTGCCCGGGCTGCGGGAGCTGCTCGGGCATGTACACGGCCAATACCATGAATTGCCTCACGGAGGCGGTGGGCATGTCGCTGCCGGGCAGCGGCACCATACCCGCCGTCGACTCGCGCAGGCTGCACCTGGCCCGGCAGGCCGGCAGCCAGATCATGGCAATACTGGAGAAAAACCTCAGGCCACGGGATATCATAACCAGTGAATCTATAGCCAACGCATTTGCCGTGGATATGGCGCTGGGCGGCAGCACCAACTCGGTGCTGCACTTGACGGCCATCGCCCACGAGGCGGGCATCAGGTTCCCGCTCTCTTTGATAAACGAGATAAGCGCCCGGACGCCGCACCTTTGCAAGATCAGCCCTGCCGGCGACGCCCATATCGAGGACCTGGACCTGGCGGGCGGCATACCGGCCGTGATGCACGAGATAGCAAAGCTATTAAACGGCAAGGCCATGACGGTCACGCTGAAACCGCTCTCAGCTACTTATAGAAACGCCCGCGCACTCAACCATGATGTGATAAGGCCCTTCGCCAAACCGTATTCCACGACAGGCGGACTGGCTATCCTCTTCGGCAACCTGGCGCCGGGCGGCGCGGTAGTCAAGAGCGGCGCTGTGGCCTCGAATATGCTGGCCCACAGCGGTCCGGCGCGCGTCTTTGAAAGCGAGGAGGACGCCACTAAAGGCATCATGGCAGGCAAGATTAAAAAAGGCGACGTGGTGGTGATACGTTACGAGGGACCACGCGGCGGGCCCGGCATGCGGGAGATGCTGACACCAACATCTCTGCTCAGCGGTATGGGACTGGACAAGTCGGTAGCCCTGATAACGGACGGCCGTTTTTCGGGAGGCACGCGGGGCGCCGCCATTGGCCACGTGACTCCCGAAGCCGCGGAGCGCGGACCGGTTGCTGCGCTGCGCAACGGTGATATAATCAATATAGACATACCGGCCAGGAAATTGGACACAGCGGTGAGCGAAGCCGAGTTAAAGAGGCGGTTAAAGACCCTGCCCGCCTTTAAGTCAACTATTAAGGGGGGCTACCTGAAGCGATACATAGAGCAGGTCGGCCCGGCCAGCCAGGGAGCGGTATTTAAATAGCAGGAGCAGTCTATTAAATGATGAAGACCGGCGCTGAGATATTATGTGAATGCCTGATCAAGGAGGGGGTCGAGGTCATCTTCGGCTTCCCGGGCGGTGTGCTGCTGCCCCTCTACGACACTTTGCCCCGCTACCCGCAACTGCGGCACATCCTGGTCAGGCACGAGCAGGGCGCAGCGCATGCCGCGGACGCCTACGCCAGGGTCACCGGCAAGGTGGGCGTCTGCCTGGCCACCTCCGGTCCGGGCGCTACCAACCTGGTGACAGGCATCGCCAATGCCTACCTGGATTCGGTGCCGCTGCTGGCCATCACGGGCCAGGTGCCCACGCATTTCATCGGCAAGGACGCCTTCCAGGAGATAGATATCACGGGCATCACGGTGCCCATTACCAAGCATAACCAGCAGGTGTTATCCACCGATGAGCTGGCCAGGGCGGTGCAGGAAGCGGTGCACGTGGCCATGACCGGCAGGCCCGGGCCGGTGCTGCTGGATATACCCAGGGACGTCTTCCAGGGCAGGACGGAGTATGTCTGCCCCGATAAAATAGACCTGCCGGGATTTAAGCCGAAGCTTTTCGGCCACCCGGCGCAGGTAAAAAAGGCGGCTGAACTAATAGCTTCGGCGGAGAGGCCGGTGATAGTCGCGGGGCACGGTGTAAACATCGCGCAGGCCCATGTCGAACTCAGGCAGCTGGCCGAGAACGCCCAGCTGCCGGTGGTCACGACCTTCCTGGGCATCGGTTGCTTCCCGGAATCGCACGTGCTCAGCTACGGATGGCTGGGCATGCACGGCATGGGCTACGCCAATAAGGCGGTGCACAACGCCGACCTGCTGATCGCCATCGGCATGCGGTTCGACGACCGCGCCACGGGAGGGGTCAGCACCTTCGCGCCGCAGGCGCGCATCGTGCACATCGACGTGGACGCCGCCGAGATAGGCAAAAACCTCCGGGCCGAGGTGCCCATTGTAGGCGACGTCAAGAACGTCCTGCAGGCGCTCAACAAGCAGATAGTCAAATGCGATCATATCGGCTGGCTGACGCAGCTCGACGGTTGGCGGGCGCAGCACCCGGCCACCGAGGTGCGCGACCACGACGACATCCTCCCCCAATACATCATCCAGCAGATACACCAGGCTACCAAAGGGGACACCATCATAGTAACAGGCGTGGGCCAGGCGCAGATGTGGGCGGCGCAGTATTTTTTCTACGATAAGCCCAATAGCTTCGTTTCCTCGGGCGGCCTGGGCACTATGGGCTACGAGTTGCCGGGGGCCATCGGGGCCAAGGTGGGCTGCCCCCATGAGACGGTCTGGTGTATTGCCGGCGACGGCGGCTTCCAGATGACGGTGCAGGAGCTGGCCACCATGGTGCAGGAAGACCTCGATATCAATATTGCCGTCTTTAATAACGGCTGGCTGGGCATGGTGCGCCAGTGGCAGGAGCTCATCTATAACAAGCGCTATTTCGGCACCAAGCTGTATAACCCGGATTTCGTCAAGATCGCGGAAGCCTACGGCATGAAGGGCGTGCGCGTGAGCAAGAAGATAGATGTCAGGCCGGCCATCCACAAGGCCATGGAGCATAAAGGCCCCTTCCTCATCGAGTTTGTCGTGGAGCCGGAGGAAAACGTTTACCCCTTCGTACCGCCGGGCAAGACCATCGTGGAATTCCTGGAGATGCCCAACCCGCAGGAAAGCCTGAAAAAATAAACGCAGCATAATGCATGGAGACCGATAATTGATCAGGAAACATATCTTGGTAGCACTGGTGCAGGACAAGCCGGGGGTACTCAACCGCATCGCCAGCACGCTCCGGCGGCGCAATTTTAATATCGAGAGCATCGCCGTGGGGCACATCGAACAGCCTGGCCTGTCGCGCATGACTATAGTGGTGGAAGGCGACGACGCCGATGTGGAACAGGTGCGCAAGCAGGTGGACAAGGTGATAGAGGTCATCCGCATCGCGGACATAACGGGCGAGGACCCGGTGGCGCGCGAAATGGCCATGATCAAGGTGCGCGCCGCACCGTCCACCAGGAGCGAGATCATCCAGATAGCGGATATCTTCCGCGCCAATATCGTTGATGTGTCGCCGGACTCGCTGATATTGGTGGTCACCGGCACGCAGGACAAGGTGGACACGCTTATCGAGCTGCTGCGGGGATTCGGCATCAGGGAGATGTCGCGGACGGGCACCATCGCGCTGCCGCGCGGCGGGGCAGGCCCGCTGACCATCGAGGAGAATAAGCCCCTGCGCCACGTGGTGGAGAAGGCCCCCGATGACGAGGAGGCCCTGCCGGACTGGTAGCCACGGGTTATGCTGACGGATTATCCGCTTATGGATTTAATATTTATCAGACAGGAGGGATCACGGTGAAGATATATTACGAGAAAGATGCGGACCTGGCGCTGCTCAAGAACAAGGTCATCGGCATTGTCGGTTACGGCAGCCAGGGACATGCCCATGCCCAGAACCTGCGCGACAGCGGCCTGAAGGTGATCGTGGCTGAGGCCAAAGGAACGGAAGGGCAGCGCAACGCAAAGAAGGCGGGCTTCGACGTTTCGGACGCGGCCGACGTGGCCAAAAAGGCCGACGTCATCATGATGCTGGTGCCCGACCAGCTGCAGGCCCGGGTATACAGGGAGTCCATCGCCGACCAGATGGCCAAGGGCAAGACGCTGATGTTTGCCCACGGCTTTAACATTCACTACGGCCAGATCGTGCCGCCGGACTATATCGACGTCTCCATGATCGCGCCCAAGTGCCCGGGGCACATGGTCAGGCAGCTTTACGTGGAGAAGTCCGGCCCACCCGCCATCATAGCGGTGCACCAGGATCCCTCGGGCAAGGCCAAAGCACAGGCGCTGGCCTACGCCAGGGGCATCGGCTGCGCCAGGGCAGGCGTGATTGAAACCACCTTCACTGAAGAGACCGAGACGGACCTTTTCGGCGAGCAGGCCGTGCTGTGCGGCGGGGTGACAGCCCTGATCAAGGCCGGCTTCGAGACACTGGTCGAGGCCGGCTACCAGCCGGAAATCGCCTACTTCGAGTGCCTGCACGAACTCAAGCTCATCGTCGACCTGATACACCGCGGAGGCATGTCCTTCATGCGCTACTCGGTAAGCGATACGGCGGAATACGGCGACTACACCCGCGGTCCGCAGATAATCAATGACCATGTGAAAGGCGAGATGCAGGAGATACTGGAGGAAGTGCAGAACGGCAGCTTCGCCCGGGAGTGGATATTGGAGAACCAGGCCAACCGCCCGGTCTATAACGCGCTCAAGCGCCGGGAGTCCGAGCACCAGATCGAGGTGGTGGGCAAGAAACTGCGCGCCATGATGCCCTGGCTTAAATAGCCGCGCCGGCAGTCCCGTAACATAATTTATCAGCGGGTGTGATTATGACAGGCGAACGTGTCTTCATTTTTGATACTACACTCAGGGACGGCGAACAGGCGGCCGGCACCAGCCTGAACGTGCAGGAGAAGCTGGAGATCGCGCGGCAGCTTGAAGCGCTGGGCGTGGATATCATCGAGGCAGGGTTCCCCATCACCTCGCAGGGCGACTTCGAGGCCGTGCGCCTTATCTCCCGCGAACTGCAAAGGTCCACCGTCTGCGCGCTCAGCCACGCCAATGAAGAGGCCATCGACCGCGCCTGGGAGGCCGTAAAGCCGGCTAAAAATGGCCGCATACACATCTTCCTCTCCACCTCCGGCATGCACCTGGCCTACCAGTTGAAGAAAAGCCAGGAAGACGTTTTGAAGCTGGCCGGGGCAATGGTGGCGCGGGCCAAAAAACACCTCGACGATGTGGAGTTCACACCCATGGATTCGACGCGCACGGATGCGGAATTCCTTTACCGGGTGCTGGAAACTGTGATAGAGGCGGGCGCCACCACGGTGAATATCGCTGACACCGTGGGCTACTCGCTGCCCTCAGAGTTCGGCCAGCTCATCGACGGCGTATTCAAGAATGTGCCGAATATCTCGAAGGCGGTGATCAGCGTCCACTGCCATAACGACCTGGGTGTGGGCGTGGCCAACAGCCTCGAAGCCATACGCAGGGGCGCCAGGCAGGTCGAGTGCACGGTCAACGGCATCGGCGAGCGCGCCGGCAACGCCGCGCTGGAAGAGCTGGTGATGGCGCTTAAAACCCGTAGCGACCTCTTCCATATAACTACCAGTATCGACACGACCCAGATATTTAAGACCAGCCGCATGGTCAGCGAGCTGACCGGCTTTATCGTGCCCCAGAACAAGGCCATCGTGGGCGCCAATGCCTTCCGCCACCAGTCCGGCATACACCAGGACGGCGTCATCAAGAAGGCCAATACTTACGAGATAATGGACCCGCGGGCGGTGGGCGTGCCGGCCAGCGCGCTGGTGC
>JBFYUA010000130.1:0-7183 GCA_041300305.1 Dehalococcoidia bacterium
GGCTGGATCAGCCCTGACTGGCAGGTGAAATTCACCTGCACCATCCCGGCCGGCGGCAAGGTCTGCAATTTCGTTTTCTGGAGGGCTTCAGACGCGGAAAAAGCCGAATGGGAGCTATATACAAAGAAGCTGGAGCAGAGGGCGCTTAAAGAATAGTGGCGCACCGCGGACAGATTGCTTCGCTTCGCTCGCAATGGATGATAATGCGGCGCCGCCCTACCTACTTCCCCTGCTCGACCTGTTTAAGCCCTTCCACGCTGCCCGCTCCAAAGTTCAACGCGTTAAACCCGGGGGTATCCGGTAGCGCCATAATCATGCCGGCGGTCTTATCGATGACTATTTTGACATCGGATGTCGTACACTCGAGTACGTGGCCGCCCTGTTTGCGGTCCTTATCCAGGAAATGGAAATGGTAACCCGGCACATTTACACCTTCAATGTAAGGCGGGCACCTGAAGCCGATCATCGTTCCTTCAACATCTTTAAACTCCAAAACCTGCTGGCCTTTGATGGCGTCTGTCAGCAGCGGGTAAGGCTGGATCTGCGCAGGAACGCTCCTGGTCTTCATGTAGCTGAATTTCCCGTCGATTCTAACCGCGTAGAAAAGATTGACACCGGGGAGCAGTGTGTCAATAAAAGACTGCAGGCCGTTTAAATCAACCTGACGCTCAAGGTTGACCGCCTTATCATTATCGAAAAAAGTCACCGCGGCAAAAGGAGTTTTCACACTGTCCGCCACGGCATGGACCGAACCATCCAGCTTTACCTGGTAAAACTTACCGTCGAGTTCCACCATTTCACCATCCAGCGCTTCAAAAGTCCCCAGTCCGAAATCGCCGTAAGCCCGCAGTTCACCCAACGTCACCTGTCCTTCATAAATACCCTTCATCAGGGCGCCGATGGTTGAGGCCTGGTAAAGGATGTCACGGTCTGCCTGAATGGCCGGATTACAGCCTGCCACCGACATAAGAAAGGTAATCAACAGTACCGGGGCTATTAACCAGTATTTTTTCATTCTATAAACTCAACCGCTTTTTATTCGAAACCATTATATTGCACCTCCCGGAGCTACCTTCAAGGTTCTGAAATACGAGCCAGCTATTGCACCTTGAAGGGGAGCGCGGCTTTCTCCTGACCGTCCAGCAACAACCTGACCACGTAATCGCCTTTGACGAAGTTATCTTTGACGCTGATCAGCTTGGAAGTTATTTCCAGCGTACCTTCGATCTTGCTCTTGTCCTCCTTGGCCAGGTAATCATCCACGCCGGCCTCGTCACTCTTGGCGATGATCCACTGTAAATTCATCTCAGTATCGGCAGGCACGTTATACATACGGACGGTGAAACTCACTTCGCCCATGTCGGCAGGGAACACGGCAGTTGAGTTGACAGTTTTCTTTTCCTTGTCCTTGTAGGTGAATATTGCCATCGCACCTACGTAGGGGCCCTTGATGTCAGCCGGGGCCACCACCGCAAAAGGCAGCCTGACCAGTTCCCTGTCATCTACGTACAGCCCGAGGCTGTAATCGCCCGTGGGCAAAAGCTGCCCCTGCTTGGTCCCGACCGAAAAGTAGATATATTCCCTGCCTTCAACTTTGGTGCTTTGTTCGGCGATGGTTTTCCCCTGAAAACCCTCGAGTTCTCCGCTTAAATAGGTCCAACTCGCACTGACCTGGTCATTGAACTGGGCGCCGCCGACTTTCGCCGAGCAATAAATACCCGCAGCATCACTGGGGAATATGCTGCCGCCGGCGACAGGCTTGCCGCTCAGTTGGTCTATGCCGGCACACATGGTAGCATCGCTCAAAGTCACGGCGGACGCTGCAGCCTGCCCCATGATGTAAAAAGGTACGGACCGCACAAATTTATCATCCAAATACAGCTTCACCTGGTAATCGCCGTGCGGCAGCAGCCTATCCGAGCGTGCGAAGGCGAAGACCACGTAAGGGGCGTCCGTCGCCACCGTTTCTGTTCCAATCAAGTAATCGTTCAATTCAGCCTCTTCGCTTTTAATGACGTACCATTCGGCCTTCAGCTTCGATTTTGCCGATGGCATAGCGAGTTTTACGGAGCAATAGATCGTGCCGATATCCGGCGTAAGGTTATCCGCGGCCATCACCGGCTCACCGGCCTTGGACACGGCTTTGCATATGACCACCTGCTCAAAGGGAGGATTGTCGACACATCCGCTTGCCATTGGCAAAACCGTAGCTACGGCCAACAGCAAATACACCAGGAATTTGTTTATTTTCATTTTAACAGGTTCTCCTTAATATCAGCCTGAATATTTTCATTCTGGTAATTCCCGCTATAACCTTTGTCCACCGCGCGGGTTGTGTGGAAAAAGACCAGTTGCATCACCCTGGCATTTTTATGCATCCTGAAGCCGTGAGGATTATAAACCACCAGCATGGATTGCGACCGGCCGGAATACCCGGCGTCCCAGACAGCACTGTGCATGCTCACGCCGCAGCGGTTGAGGCTTGAGCGCGGCCTGCCCAGCGCCATGACATCGGCCGGCAGGGAAACCACCTCGTTAAAGGTTACCAGGTAAGCGCCGGGCACAAGGTCGGCCCCGCCGTGGGCGTCGAATACTATTGGCGAGGTCCCGGATAGCTCACGGCCCTCATTGGTCTGCGTCAAATTGCCACGCGATGAAAAAGAGCTTATCTCCCGGACGGTCAGGTCGACGCCGTTGGGCTGCAATTGCTCCTCCAGGTTGACCGCCGCCGCTAGCAGCGGGGGTTGCAATTTTAACAGCTCCAGTATATCTTCGCGCGTCAGCACGCCTTTGTTTTCCATCATTTTTAAGTTTTTCCTGCCCGCCGGCAATAGTATATAAAATTATCATTGAGGGGAAGGCCGGTACGAAGCAATCCCGGGGCATAACGCCGCCAACAGTGATATTATAATACGGATTTAACTTAAAGTCAGAATCCGGCCTGGCCGGGAAAGGAGCGCCCCTATGGCTGATAGCAGTAGCCTGGAAAAAATGGACAACCACGGGTTGGCCGGGCTGGCGGTGGACTTCCTGCGGCGCGGCGCGCTGCATTACGGAATGTGGTTCAACGAGGTAAATTACCAGCTTGGACTTGATGAGGCCCTGCGGGCCGAGTCGGAAGTCTTCGCCAGGTTTTACCCCCTGTTGATGAAGCGGCTCGCGGAGAAGCTTGGATTTGAAGAGGAAAACGGCCTGCCCCGTGCGCTTACAGCGCTTCCCAGGGAAAAGCTGGTCGGCCTGGTGGACGCCGCGGCCGCCAACTGGCTGGCCGGCGACGGGCTTTGGTTCCAGGCCGTGGAAAGGCGCCGGGAGATGTTCACCGCCAAGCGGTGCAACGACACCTGCTGGAGCAAATTCTCCCCCTTTGAAGCCGTCCGCATAAAAGATCTGCTGGGCCTGCCGGAGGGAGGCGGACTGGACGCGCTGGAAGCTGCGCTGGGCTACCGGCTCTACTCGCGTATAAACACTCAATCGATAGAGAGGGGGCATAACAGCCTGATATATAGTATGGTCAAGTGCCGTGTGCAGGACGCGCGCAGGCGCAAAGGGCTGGACGACTATCCCTGCAAGTCCGCGGGTGTGGTCGAGTATGCAAGCTTCGCCCGCGCCATCGACCCTCGCATCATAACTGAGTGCATCGCCTGTCCTCCCGATAGCCACCCTGAAGGCTGGTTCTGCTCCTGGAAATTCTACCTGGGATGATTAGTAAAAAGGTCATTGTGATCGGCGGAGGCGCTGCCGGCATGATCGCCGCCGGGCGCGCCGCGCAGAAGGGCGCCTCAGTGACCCTGCTGGAGAAAATGGAGCGCCCGGGCAAGAAAGTGCTCATCAGCGGTAATACACGCTGCAACCTTACCAATATGCTCGGCATCGGGGGCTTCGTCTCCATGTTCGGCGGCAACGGCAAATTTCTTTACCCCGCTTTTACCCGTTTTTTCCGCGAGGAACTACTGGCGCTTCTGGCCAGGTACGGGGTCAGGACCCTGGTTGAGCCCGGCGGCCGCGTTTTCCCCGCTTCCGGTCAGGCTGCCGACATCGTGCGGGCACTTCAGCAATACCTGGCCGAAAACACGGTCAATATCGTGACCGGGACACGTGTTGCAGAAATCGAGATAATCAGAGGCTGCGCCACAGCCGTGAAAACAGCCGGCGAGATTTACCCGGCGGATGCGGTGGTGCTGGCTACCGGAGGTTCGTCCTACCCGCAGACCGGTTCAGCCGGAGACGGCTACCGCATGGCGGCTGCGCTCGGGCACACGATCGTTAACCCGCGGCCTGCCCTGGTACCACTGGTAGTCGAAGAGACAGAAAAGGTTGTGGCGCTCCAGGGCATCAGCCTGCAGGGCGTCAGGCTAACCTCCTTTGCCTGTCCCGCAGGTGAAATAGATATCTCGCGCGTACCGGGCCACGACTGCGGGCGCGGCACCGGCGGGCGGCTTCCGCGGCCGCCGGTTATCGAGAGCCGCGGCGGCGGGCTGGTCTTCACCCATTACGGGCTCAGCGGACCCGCGGTTCTGCTCATGAGCCTGGCCGTTGCGGATGCGCTGCAAACGGGGCCGGCCGGCCTGTCTATCGACCTGCTGCCCGCCAAAGGGCACAAACAACTGGCCGGGGTACTTCAGTCGGCATTCGACAGGCACGGCGGCAGGTTCATACAAAAAATACTGGAAGAGCTGGTCCCGGGCCGCGTGGCAGCCGCGGTTCTCGACAATGCCGGGGTCAATCCTGAAATAAGGGCCGGACGGGTCAGCGCACGCCAGCGCGAAGCAATAAGCCGCAACCTGAAGGATTTGCGGTTCAATATCCGGAAGACGCGTCCCCTCGCCGAAGCCATGGTAACTGCAGGCGGCGTGTCGCTCACCGGGGTCGACCCGCGCACCATGCAATCCAGGCTGGTAAAGGGACTGTACTTTTGTGGAGAGGTGCTCGATATCGACGCCGATACAGGCGGTTTCAACTTACAGGCGGCTTTTTCAACGGGCTGGTTAGCCGGTGAATCCGCGGCGCTGCCGGGATGAGGCCGGAGGGCAGATTGACGCCGAATTTATTAAGTTCCCCCGCCAGTGCACTGAGCGGCAGGCCGATGACGTTGTAGTAATCTCCCTCTATCCTCTCCACCAATTGCGCTCCCAATCCCTGTATGGCATAGGCGCCTGCTTTGTCCAGCGGCTCCCCCGTCCCCGCGTAGGCTGCTATCTCCTCTTTCCCTAATTCCCTGAAATACACCCTGGTCTCCACCGCCTTCGAGACGGTTTTGCCTGTTGCTGTATCCAAAATAGTAAACCCTGTGATTACCCTGTGGCGCCTGCCACTCATCCTTTTCAGCATATCCCGCGCCTCCTCTTGATCGCGGGGTTTGCCCAGCAACCTGTCGTCCAGCATGCCGAAGGTATCGGCCGCAATTATGATAGAACAGGGATGGCGGGCTGCAACGGCTTTTGCTTTCTCCAGCGATATTATTTTGGCCAGTTCAGCGGGCCTCATTCTGCGCCCGTGGTCCTCATATATTTCAGCCGCATCCACAATAAATTTAAGGCCTGTTTTCTCCAGCAGCTCACTGCGGCGCGGTGAAGATGAGGCCAGCACGACGGGCTTTGTCATGCGGACAATTTAGAGGATTAAAGAGAGGGCTGTCAAAAAAAGTAATTTCGAGGGGCCGCCTTGCATAGTGATTACGAGGAGCTGCCCAAAAATGTCATTGCAAGCGAAACGAAGCAATCTCTGGGCAGGGCTGAAAAGGTTTATTAAGCGCGGCTTTTCCATTAATATTAATCCCATGAATATTATTGCCATCGTCATCCTTTCCGCCATCCTGCTGCAGTTCCTGCTCGACCTGTTCTCCAATCTCCTCAATCTGCGCGCCCTCAAGCTTGAGCCGCCTGAATTCCTGGAGGACGTTTTCAGCCCGGCCGCCTACCGCAAATCGCAGCAATACCTGCGCGAAACCACGCAGTTCAACCTGCTGGTCAGTTCCTTCGCCCTGGCCCTGCTGCCGGCCTTCTGGTTTTTAGGAGGATTCAACTGGCTCGATCTGCTTGTCAGGAGCTGGGAATTAAACAGCATCATAGGCGGCCTGCTCTATACCAGCATCCTGCTGCTGGCCTACGGCGTCGTCATGCTGCCCTACAGCATCTACGGCACCTTCATCATCGAGCAGCGCTACGGCTTCAATAAGACCACCCCCGCCACTTTTATAACCGACAGGGTGAAGGGCCTGCTGCTGGCCGCCCTGCTAGGCGGGCCGATACTGGCCTGCATATTCGCCATCTTTGAACTGGCCGGGCCCGACGCATGGCTCTTTTGCTGGGCCGCTGTTAGCGGCTACGTGCTGGTCATCGAGTTCATCGCCCCCAACTGGATAATGCCTCTCTTCAATAAATTCACCCCGCTGGAGGATGGTGACCTGAGAAAGGCCATCCTCGGCTATACCGGCTCGGTCTCCTTCCCCGTGCAGAACCTTTTCGTCATCGACGGGTCACGTCGCTCCAGCAAGTCCAACGCCTTCTTCACCGGCTTCGGCCGCAACAAGCGTATCGCCCTTTTCGATACACTCATCGCCGGGCACACCATCCCCGAATTGGTGGCCGTGCTGGCCCACGAGATAGGGCACTACAAGAAAAAGCACATCATCTGGGGCATGGTCATCAGCATCCTGCATTTCGGCCTGCTCTTCTTCCTGTTATCTCTCTTCATCGATAACCCGCTGCTCTACCAGGCCTTTTACGTTCAACAACCCTCCGTCTATACCGGGCTTATCTTCTTCGGCCTGCTTTACACCCCGGTTGAGTTCCTGCTCTCCATACTCATGAATATGCTCTCGCGGAAGTTTGAGTACGACGCCGACCGCTTCGCGGTTCGGACCATCCCCGAACCGTCGGCCGTGACTGCGGCGCTCAAGAAACTCTCCGCCGACAACCTTTCCAACCTCACACCCCACCCCCTTTTCGTCTTCCTGCACTATTCCCACCCGCCGCTGCTGCAAAGGATGAAGGCGATCAAGATTCAGGGACTACTTGATGATGACCGGCCCAGTGACGGTATGATTTAATGCAATACCAGGAGATGATGATGGGCAAGCCGCTAAGCAGCTTATCGCAGGAAGAATTAGCTTAAGTTATTGAGGGAAAGTTATTCCAACTATCTGACCTTGCTGGTGAAAATCGTAGTTAATCGGTGGTGATGA
>JBFYUA010000136.1:0-11479 GCA_041300305.1 Dehalococcoidia bacterium
TCGTCATTGACAATGTCCCGGTCGATGACGGCCGGCACCGTAGGCCTGGCAAAATCCGTTTTGCCCATCATCTTCAGAATGGCCGGCCTGGCGAACCGCTCGAAGGTGGTCATCGAGCTGACCGGGTTGCCCGGCAGCCCCAGGTGCGGTATATCGCGTCCGCCGCCGGCTTTGAGCGTGCCGAAGGCGATGGGCTTGCCGGGCTTCATGCGCACCGTCCAGAAACTGATTTTGCCCATGTTGGACAGCACATCCTTGACCATATCATAATCACCTTTTGAGACCCCTCCGGAGGTTATCAGCATATCGGTGTCCAACCCCTGCCTGATTTTTTCCTGCAATGAGGTCAGGGTGTCCCTGCCGATGCCGGTTATCCTGGCGATGCCTCCGCACATGGCGATATTGGCAGCGATAGTGTAGGTGTTGCTATCGTAGATCTGGCCGGGGCCCGGCGGTTGACCGGCCGGGCAGAGTTCATCGCCCGTGGAGAGCACCGATATGACCGGGCGGCGGATGACTGTGGCCTGCGCCCGTCCCAGCGAGGCCAGCACGCCGATGTCGGCTGGGTAAAGCGTATAGCCCTTTTTCAGCACAACCTGCCCTGACTGTATATCCTCGCCCTTGAGGCGGATGCTCAACCCCCGCGCCGCCGGTTCAAAGATGCCTATTTTATCCAGCGGCTTTTTGTCCCTTTTCCTTTCCGTTTCATCCGTATTCTCGAACTGCACTACCGCGTCCGCGCCCGCGGGCAACGGCGCGCCGGTCATGATGCGTACAGCCTTGCCCATGGTGACCGTAAGGGACGAAGTGTAGCCGGCAGCCACCTCCCCGATGACATCCAAATAAACCGGTTTCGTCATGCCGGCGGCCGAGGTATCGTCGGCCAGCACGGCAAACCCGTCCATGGCAGCATTGTCATGGGGCGGTATGTCGAACCCGGCCACAATGTCCTCGGCCAGCACCTGGCCGAGGCAGTCCAGGATGGGCCTGACTACAGGTTCCAGCACGTGGACGGTAGCTAAAATCCTTTCCAGCGCCTCTTCAACCGGAATCATGTCGGGTTTATACATTTGCGTTGGACTGTATTATGTTGGCAGTGAAGCTAAATGTCAAGGGATGGATCCAGGTTCAGTATAGCTGCCGCGATAATGAAGATTAATTCGTATCCGGGGCAGTAAATAAAAAGTTGTTATTATCAGGTAACAGTATCTGCCGGAACTGCTTTAATCCTTTTTCTCTTTCTCCAGTTTACGAAGCTCCGCCCTCAGCAGTTTGCCCAGCAGGTTCTTGGGCAGGGCATCGGTTATCTGGACGGCCTTGGGCGTCTTGAAGGTGGGCAGCTTCTGCCGGCAGTATGCCATTATCTCTTCGTCGCTTACAGTCTGGTCCTGGCGCAAAACGCAGTAGGCCTTGATCTCCTCTCCATAAACAGCATCGGGGATGCCGATGACGGCCGCATCGGCTATTTGCGGTATCTCCAACAGCACCTCCTCCACCTCGCGCGGGGACACGTTCTCACCTCCGCGGATGATGATGTCCTTCTTGCGGTCAGTGATATAGAAATAGCCGTCGGTGTCCATATGGCCGACGTCGCCGGTATGCAGCCAGCCGTTGCGCAGGGCGGCCCCGGTCTCCGCGGGCATGTTCCAGTAGCCTTTCATGACGGTTGGGCCCCTGACCACAAGCTCACCTGTTTGCCCGGCGGGCAACTCCCTGTCACTATCGTCGAAGATTTTCATGGTGTCGGCCTTTATCATGCACGTACCGATCGAGCCGTACCTGGGCGGCAGGTCGGGACGGTTGCCGCAGGTGGTGGCGCCAGTCTCGGTCATGCCCCATCCCTCGAGTATATCTACCCCCGTCTTCTCTTTCCACCGGCGGCCTGTCTCGGGCGACAGGGGGGCGGCGCCGCAGGCGCAGGCGCTCAGGCAGGAGAGATCGTATTTGTCTATCTCAGGCTGGTTGAGCATCATGATGTACATGGCGGGCACGGCCGAGATGTTGGTTACGCGGAAATCATGTATCAGCCTGAGGGCATCCGCGGGGTTGAACCATTTCATGATGACGCTCCTGCTGGGAAATAAGGCGCCCATCAGGGAGGTGGCCAGGCCGAATGAGTGCGAGAGTGGCAACACAAACAGGCTCATGCCGGCATCCAGTCCGGTGATATTCAGTTCCGCTTTAGCCAGTTGGCGCGTCCTCACGTCCCTGACGCTGGACTTGACCTGTAGCGTGGTGCTCAGGTAGCGCGAGGCGAAATCGGCGTAGCCCATGGCCGTCATGTACAGGCTGAAATGTGTATGCATGACGCCCTTATTAGGCCCGGTGGTGCCTGCGGTATAAATCAGCGCCGCCAAATCCTCGTTATCGGTCTCCAACGTTTCCAAGCTGTCCGGCTGGCCGGCAACGAAGTTATCGTAGCCGATTGTATCCGGTATATTGTCCTTCTCGGTCACGATAACGTGCCTGAGTTCAGGCGCCTGCTTTTGCGCCGCCTGCACCCAGGGCGCGAACTCGGGACTGGTGATGACTGCCTTCGCGCCGGAGTTCTGGAAGATGTAGGCGGCCTGGTCAGGCCGCAGCAGCGGGTTCATCGGCACGGCTACGGCCCCGATTTTAAATATGGCGGGGAAGGACCAGATTACTACGGGGCTGTTGGGCATCTGGATGGCTACCCGGTCGCCCCTTCCGATGCCCAGCGATTTGAGCGCGTTACCCAGCCGGTTGCCGTTGCGCCCCATCTCAACGTTGGTGTACCACTTTCCCTCAAAATACGCGCTGCCATATTCGCCGAATTTGTCGATATTGTCCTGTCCAAGGCTGCCCAGATTCATGCCGCTACCTCCACGACTAATTTAATTAAAATTTAGAATTGAAGCGGGTTGCGTGACTGGAAGCACTTCCAGTAAGGTTTAAGGTTATTCTTGATTTCAGCCTCAACTATCCTGGTCTGCCCGTAGGCGGGGTCCTTGTGGAATTTGTGGGTCACAGGCTCCGGTTCCTCGACATCGATGTTCCAATTGGCCAGGCCGGAGATGAGCGCCAGCCATGCATAGGGAAGGACGCGTTTGTTATAGCCGGAGGCGATGAGGTCCAATTCTTTGCCCTGGCAGACTTCGTCAGCCAGTTGCCTGACCTTCTCGCCTATCATGTTAAAGCCCCGTACCGGCAGGCCGAGGTCGGTGAGCCCGTCATCGGGGTGGGGGTCGGAGCCGCCGTTGCGTATGATGACCTGGGGCTTGAATTCACGCACGATGGGCTCTACGATCTCTCCGAAGACGCGGTAGTAAGAATCGTAGCCGGCATTGGGAGGCAGCGGGATATTCACCGTGTACCCTTTGCCTTTATCGGCGCCGATATCCCCGGCAAAGCCGGTGCCCGGGTAGAGTGTCTGCGGGTCCTGGTGCAGGTCAATGAAAAGCACATTGGGGTCGCGGTAGAAATATTCGCAGGTGCCGTTGACGGCATGGGCATCGGTATCGAGGACGAGCACGCGCTGAAGCTTGCAGGTATCGATGAAGTAGCGGGCAGCGAATGCGACATCGTTGTAAAGGCAGAAGCCCTCACCCAATCCCGGCTTGGCATGGTGCATGCCTCCCCCGATGGAAATTGCCTTTTGATAAGTGCCCTTGTGTATCAGGTCAGCTCCCATCTTGGCCTGGCCGATGATCAGCCTGGCGGCCTCTTCGAGCTTGCCCGGCGTATCGAAGGGCATGTTGTCCATGCTCTGGTAGAGGCCGAATTTGACATGGTCCAGCACCCCCTCGTGGGCGGCTTTATAGTACGCGGAGGTGAAATCGATGTAGTCCCTGTTGCATATCAGCGCCAGGTCCCGGTCATCGGCGGGAGGCGCCTTGATGAAGCGGTAGTTATCGGCTTCGGGCACACGCTCCCGCAGGAAATTAGGGAAAATCTCGTAGCGGTCGCCACGGAATGGGTGGCCCGGCCCGTAATCGTATTCTTTTAGGTCCTCATCATAGAGTATTGCAATAGGCAAGGCGGCCTCCCTGCTATTTTCCTAAAATTTTACTGCTGAAATATTACTCCACTGCGGAAAGATAAACAAGAGCTTTGCCAGGGCAATCAGCGCATAAATGAAAATTACTTGCGTTTTATATTGCCTTTAGATAATATGTGCCCACTTCCAGCAGGGGGGTTGAGCAATGAAAAAAGTTTTAATTACCGGCGCAACGGGCTTCATCGGCCATCACATAGTCAAGGCCAACGTTTCCAAAGGACACCGGGTGCGCGCGCTGGTGTTGCCGGGGGACGCCGGTGAGGCCGGGCTGAAAGAGCAGGGCGTGGATGTCGTCAATGGCGATATACGCGACTACGAAACGGTCAGGCGCGCCGTCGGGGACGTGGATATTATCTTTCATACCGCGGCGGTGGTGACCGACTGGGCTCCCAAAAAACTTTTCTGGGAGGTCACGGTAGGCGGCGCCGAGAATATCTGCCGGGCGGCCGTAGATGCTAAAGTGTCCCGCCTGGTGGATATCAGCACCTGCGACGTATTCGGTACCAGCGAAGCGGTGGTAATGGATGAAAGCCTGCCGCTGCAGTACTGGGGCGAACCCTACGCCGATTCCAAGATAGACGCCGAGAAGGTCATGCGCAAATATCACGAGGAGCAGGGTGTGCCGCTGACCATGGTTTATCCGCTATGGGTATTCGGCGAGGGCGACCAGACCTTCGTGCCGCTGCTGGCCGATGCCATTGTAAAGAAAGAGCTTATCTTCTGGCGCAGGGGCGCTATCGTCTGGCCCACCTATATCGATAACCTGGTGGACCTGCTGATGCTGATATCCGAGGATGAGAGGGCCATCGGCAACGGCTACCTGGTGCACGACGGTGAATCGACGACCCTTGAGGAGTTCTGCGCCGGCATTGCCGATACCATGGGCGTGCCACCCATCAAGACCTATATCCCTTACTGGGCGGCCATGACCGCGGCCAGGCTGATGGAATTCACCTGGAAGCTCTTCAGCGTCAAGATGCGTCCGCTATTGACTACCTATACTGTCACCAACCTTGGTTCGCAGTTCAGGTTCTCCATCGACAAGGCTGAAAGGGAATTGGGCTGGAAGCCGAAGATCACATACAAGGAAGGTTTCAAACGCACGATGGAATGGCTGAAGACGCTGGATATCGCTGCGCTTAAACAGAAGTAACGAGGTGGAGGAATGAAAGATTTCGAAGGTAAAGTTGTTTACATAACCGGTGGTTCATCCGGTATCGGCCTGGCCTTCGCCAGATTGATGGCGGCAAAGGGGGCCGGCGTTATCATCTTCGCGCGGCGCCGGCAGGCGCTGGATGAAGCGCTGAAAGAGGTCAGCGCCTCCGGCGGCGCCGCCGGGCGGAAGCATGCCTGCATGGTGATGGACGTAGCCGACCGGGAGCAGGTCAAGTTTGTGCTGGCCGGGGCGGTCGCCGAATACGGCGTACCGGACGTGCTGGTCAATTGCGCCGGACGCGCTATCCCGCGCTATTTTGAGGATATCAGCTATGAACAGTTCGATGAAACGCTGAAGGTTGACCTTTACGGTACGTGGAATACCACCTCTGTGCTGGCGCCCCTCATGAAGGAGCGGGGAGGCTACATCGTCAACGTTTCCTCGATCGTTGGTTTTATCGGTATCTTCGGCTATACTGACTACGCCGCCGCCAAGTTCGGCGTGATGGGCTTCTCGGAAGCATTGCGCAGCGAGTTGAAGCGCTATAATATAGCCGTGTCGGTGCTGTGCCCGCCGGACACCGATACACCGGGTTTTGCTGAGGAGAATAAAACCAAGCCGCCTGAGACGAAAGCCATTTCTGCTTCCGCCAGCCTGATGAAACCGGCGGATGTGGCCCTGTCACTTTTAAAAGGCATGGCCAAAAAGGAGTTTATTATAATTCCCAATGCGGATGGCCGGTTCACTCACATAATGAAAAGGCTGTTGCCGGGGCTGGTTGAATTAGTTACCGATGGCCAGGCCAGGAAGGCCCAACAGCCCTAGAATTTTGGAAAAAATCATAGGGAGGCAAATGTGTTTAAAAAAATTGACAGCAAGCTGATCGCTGCGCTGGAGATAGCCACAGCGGGGGGCCTGAGCCTTTTTTGGCTGGCCTTTTTCACGGTGGGACTGGCCCCGGTTCCTGCGCCGCCTTGCTATTTTGCCTACGAGCACTCCTTCCCACTGCCTGATGGGTTTCTGGCGATTCTGCTGCTGATCGCGGGCATACTGCTGATGCTGAATAAACCATGGGGCGGCAAACTCTCAATGGTAGCGGCCGGCGCGCTGGTATTCCTGGGGCTTGTAGACTTCAGCTTTAATATCCAGAATGGCATGTACATGACCTCTACGGTCGACCTGGTATTAAACGCTTTTATTAACGTCTGGTGTGTGGGCTTCGGCCTCGCCATCGCTGTGATAATAGGCAGAAAACCGGATGCGTAAAGCGCTGGTTATAGGGGGATCGGTTCTGCTGGCGCTGGCGCTGCTTTTAACGTCTGTGTCGGCCTTGCTGATCCAGAGGAGTTTTACGCCGGTTGACGGCGTGGTGGAGATTGAAGGTCTGAAATCGGAAGTTAAGGTTTGCCGGGATAGCTGGGGCGTGCCGCATATTTATGCTGATAACGAGGACGACCTTTTCTTTGCGCAGGGATATGTGCAGGCGCAGGACCGCCTGTGGCAGATGGAACTGCACCGCCGTATGGGTAGCGGGACGCTTTCCGAGGCCTTCGGCGAGGCAACACTGGGATCAGACAGGTTCTACCGCGCCATCGGCCTGCGGCGCTGCGCCGCCTCCTCCTATCAGTCGCTTGATCCGGCCATGCAGCGCGTCCTGCAATCTTATTGCCGGGGCGTAAACGCCTTCATCGGAGCCAACCGGGATAACCTGCCGCCGGAGTTCACTGTCCTTGGCTTCAAACCCGCTGATTGGGACCCCACAGATTCCCTGGCGGTATCCGAACTTATCGCGTGGGGCCTGGGCAAGAACTGGGAGGTGGAGCTGACGCGCGGCCGCCTGGTGCAGAAGCTCGGCGAAGAGAAGGCAGGGCAACTGCTGGCCCCTTACCCGCAAACCGCTCCGCTGGTCGTTCCATCTGAGCTGATGGCCAGTCCGTTAGGTACAGTGGTTGCATCAGGGTTGCACCAGGGTTCAGATTGCCTGGGAAGCAACAACTGGGTAGTCGGCGGGCAGAAGACGGTTAGCGGCAAGCCACTGCTGGCCAATGACCCCCATCTTGCGGTTATGATGCCCTCCATTTGGTATGAGACGGGACTGCACGGCGCCGGCTTCGAGGTGGCGGGCGTTTCGCTGCCGGGTTGCCCGCTCATCAACATCGGCCGCAACCGCGATATATCCTGGGGCATCACCAACCTGCCGGCCGACACGCAGGATTTTTACATCGAGAAGCTTAACCCGGCCGACGGCCTGCAGTATGAGGCTAAAGGGGAATGGAAGCGCCTGCAGGTTATCGAAGAAGAAATAATGATACGCGGCCGCAATGAAGCGGAGAAATTGCAGGTCAGGATTTCGCGGCACGGCCCGCTGATGGATAACGTTATCAAGGGGCTGGAGCAGCCGCTGGCTCTGCAATGGGCAGGTTACGGCAACAGCCGTCTGCTCGGGAGCGTTTACCGCCTCGATAAAGCGCGCAACTGGGATGAGTTTCACGATGCGCTACAGTACTGGGACGCGCCCAGCCAGAATATAGTTTACGCTGATAAGGACGGCAATATAGGCTACCAGTCAACAGGGCTGATTCCTGTGCGCAGCAAAGGCATGGGCGCCGTGCCTGTTCCCGGCTGGACGGGGGATTATGACTGGACGGGCTATATCCCCTATGCGGAACTGCCCGGCGTATTGAATCCCTCAACTCATTTCATAGTCACGGCGAATAATAAGGTAGTTTCCGACAACTACTCATATTTTATGACCTATGACTGGTCGCCGCCCTACCGCGCGCAGCGCATCACAGACCTGCTGAAGTCTAAAGAAAAGCTATCGGTTCAGGATTTCATGGATATCCATGCGGATATTTATGACATACCGGCCGGCATATTTACGCCCTATGCCTTGATGGCAGGGCCGGGCACGGCCCAGGAAAAACAGGCGCTGGAGATATTGAGAAAGTGGGACTTTAAAGACCGTGCGGACGAAGCGGCGCCGGCCATTTACCAGGTCTTTTACGTCAAGCTTTTGAAAAACATACTGCAGGACAAGCTGGGAGAGCCGCTTTTCAGTGATTACCTGATGGCGATGGGCGGCTCGGGAGACGTGCATGCCGTCTTCATGGAGGGTATCATGCGCGATAAAGACAGCCACTGGTTTGATGATGCCCGCACGCCCGTACGGGAAAGCCGGGACGATGTCGTTAAGCGGAGCCTGGACGATGCCCTGGCGGAACTCAGCAGCAAATACGGCGCGGATCCGGCCAAATGGAAATGGGGGAATGTACACAGTACCTGGTTCCGCAGTCCCCTGGGCCGGATACCCGGCCTCGATGCCGTATTCAGTCTCGGACCGGTCCCCACTCCGGGTTCGCGCTACACGGTCAATGTAGCCGCCTTCGACTACAGCAACCCTTACAGCGTGGTGGCCCTTCCCAGCTATCGCCAGATAATCGACTGGAGCGATCCAGATAAGTCACTGGCCATGCATACCACCGGCCAGAGCGGGCTGGCCTTCAGTCCGCACTACGGCGATATGGTCCCCAAATGGCTGAACGTGGAATATCACACCATGCTGTTTAACCGGGCCGACGTTGAAGCGCAAAAGCAGGCTGTGCTGACTCTGAAGCCGGGATTATAAATCGCTCCTATTGGAGTATGCAGGATAATATTGAGAGTCCTGCAATCAATTGAAATAATGGTACCGGATATGGTACCATTATTATTATAAAGCGGAAGTTAATTAGATGACCAAAAAACAGAAACGCCTGGAAAAATTGCGCGAGAATACAAGGAATGTTTCATTGGAGGAATTTGAGGCGGTTGTGAACGAATATGGTTTTATTAAGGCCAGTGGCAAGCATCCCAAGGCTGTAATAGCCAAACACGTATTGCCTTACGCCCGCACTAACCCGGTAAAAGAATATTATGTGAAAATGTTACTACAATTAATGGATAGCATGTAACCGGCACTAACGATACCACACAGAGGTGCGAAATGAAAATAAAGAAAATAAAAGATCTGGACTACTACGATAGCCTGCCATATAGCATAGCGCTTGAGCCGTGGGATGATGGATATGGCGCTTATTGGGTGGCCAGGGTTGTGGAGTTGCCATATTGCGCCATACACGGTGATACGCCGGAGCAAGCTTTGGAGGAAATCAAAGCCGTTAAACGTGAGTGGCTGGAGACCAGCCTGGAACTGGGTAACAACATACCGCAACCGGTTTCCAGGGAATACAGCGGCCAGATAAGGCTCAGGCTTTCTCCTACCCTGCACAAACTGCTCTCGGAAAGGGCCAATATTGAAGATATTAGCCTGAACCAGTATATGAACACGCTGCTGGCGCAGTCGGTGGGTTTCCAGGTGAGGGATAAAGGCCGCGGGAAAAAGGCTGAATATAAAGGCAGGTAATATGAGCGGTCAGGCTAAACCGGATGGGTTTGCACTTTAACCGGATTCCCGCTCATCGTAATAGTCATCAAGGTATTTGAGTACGTCGCCGCGCGACAGTTCCTGCTTGAGGAAATAGTCGTAGAGGCGGTATTCCCGGTCAGGGCTTTTCAGCGGTTTGAACCACACATCGGGCGGCAGGTCATCCCGGTGGGTATAACCCGCGGCCGCGTTAAGTCCCCGCCAGGCGTTCCATACGCGGGAACTTGCTGACTTGAGGTCTGCGGCCGTGGTCTTGACGCCGGTCACCGCCGAATACAAAGAGGCCAGCGTCTGCATGCTATAAAAGCGTGATATATACAGGCGGTGGCACTGGCCGAGCATGTTGAAGAGGCCGAAGAAGTCCTCCCCGTGCCTGGCCAGCCTGCCGGGATTGAAGGAGTCGCGGGTAAAAAGCCTTCCCATGTCCTCGGCCGGCACGCCACAGCGTTCAGCATGTTTGATCAGTTCATGCAGCGGCCAACCCGGGCTATAAGAGGGGGCGCCCATGGCCGCTGAAACCCCTAGGGTCCGGCCGGGATGCACCAGCATGCCGAGATGCATGGGCAGGAAGCCGCTCATGCGTGGGTCGAAGGCTATGAACTGTCCCTTGACCACGTTCTGGACAAGTTCCTCCGCGCCGTTGCCGATATTGTGGGCCGCGCTCAGGACGCCGTCCGCCAGCACGTCCCCCAGTCCCTCGCGGTTGGCAGTCAGCCTGACAAGGTTTATCAGTGTTTGGTAGCTGCGGTCAAGCTTGAGCCCGCCGGTGTCAGCCCTGGTAATGATGCCCTCCTCGTAGAGGGTAATGATAAAGTCGGCCAGCCCCTGGAAATTGTAAACCCGGTCAAGCCCCATGCGGTTTATTAAATCGTAATACTGCAGGGCCAGGGCATATCTCTCCGCCGTGCCGCCCTCAGTGGCATGGCCCAGGGCGGGAGAGTAAGTCATGGCTGCCATCTCCATGAAAACGGCTGTATCGTAGATAGTCTGGCCGTTGGGCAGGTCGATGCGGTCCTTATCCGACATAGGGCAGGTGGCGCAGGCAATTTTTTTCCGCGAGGCCTTATGCAGGTCATAGAGCTGCGCCTTGATCTCGCCCATATCAGCCGGGTAAGGGATAAGCTCTGAGGAGCAGCGGGAAACGATGCCAGGCGGCATCCAGTCCCTGGTCATGGCCATGGACCCGCCGCCCATCATCTCCGGACGCAGGTGGTAGCCGTTGACTTTCTCCAATATCTCCTCGACCAGCCTTTTCAGGCGGTCAGGCTCGGCGGCCTCGACAGTCATGCTGCCCATGCAGGCCACGATGGCCTTGAGGTTCTTGGAGCCCATCACGGCGGCCAGGCCTCCGGAGCCGATGGAGCCTACCTTATCTATGTGCGTTACAGAGACGGCCACCTGTCTTTCCCCGGCGACGCCGATGGGAATGATGCTGCAGGGGGAATGACGCAGCCTCAATTCGTCCGTTGCATCGTAGCCGTCCAGTCCCCAGACATCGGAGCCGTGACGGAGGCTGACGTTATCGTCCTCGATGGTTAAATAGACTGGCCAGGGTGAGCGGCCGCTGATAACCAGGTGGTCGTAACCCGAGGATTTGAGGAAGTGGCTGAAATTGCCGCCGCCGTTGCTTTGAGGGAACGACCCGTTGAGCGGGGATTTATAAATAGACATGGTCTGCGATGCGCCCGGGATGAAGGTGCCGTTGAAGGGTCCCGTGCCCAATATAATAGCGTTGCGCGGGGAGAGCGCATCCGTGCCCGGTGGTATCAGGTCAATTGCCAGTTTGGTGTTGATGCCGGCGCCGCCTATCCACTCTTTCACCACCTCTTCGTCCAGAGGCGTCTTGCGGACGCTGCCGTCCGTGAGATTTACATAAAGT
>JBFYUA010000141.1:0-13162 GCA_041300305.1 Dehalococcoidia bacterium
AGAAAAGATAGTATTAGAGTGGCATAGGCAAGGCGGGCTATCCGAAGGCAACCCGGGACCGGTTTAAAAACGTCGGCGTTGCCGAAATATCGTCACCCGACTTTAGGTTTGTCTCCAACCATCCGCGTTCTACTTCTTTGATCTCGGCCAGGGTGTCTTCCGGAGAATACCCATCGCTTCCTTGACAAATACGCCTTGATAGATGTAAATATAGCACCATAAATAAACTCCTGCACGGGCGGTGGTTTTGCCCAAGCGGATGTTTCTGAGGGGGATTAAAGAGATGCTGCCGATCAAGAATATACTTTGCCCGACGGATTTCAGCGAGCCTTCTTACGAGGCGCTCAAGGCTGCCGACGAACTTGCCACACATTTCGGCGCAGCGCTACATATCATCAACGTGGTACCCCTGGTGCCCATCGTGGAGGCGCCAATAGGGGTGGAATCGGCCTCCTTTAATGTAGCCTCGTACCAGCAGGAACTGGAGGGGCAGGCGGAAAAATCGCTCAAGAACCTCTCGGAGCAGAAGGCGAGCAAGGGGCTGAAAGTTCTCACCGAGGTGCTTATCGGCAATGCCTCGGGCGAAGTAATGCGCTATGCCTCCGAGAAAGGCTGCGACCTGATCGTTATCGCCACGCACGGCCTCTCGGGTTGGCGGCGCTTCATCTCGGGTTCGACGACGGAACAAATAGTCCGCCAGGCGTCATGCCCGGTGCTCACCATCCGCAAGCCAGGCGGGAAATAGACGGCTTTAACGGCGGCCTAACTCGTGGTGCACCTGGACATAGCGGATTATATCGGCGCGGTTGAGCAGTCCAACCAGCCGGTCCTCCACCACCACGGGCAACTGGTTCAGCCCATGCTCGCCCATCAATTGAACTGCGGTCTTGATGTCATCCCCGGGACCCACTACCTTGAGCGGAAGAGGGGTCATTATTGCCGTTACCGGCGTATTGCGCCATTCACCGGGCGCCAGCCTCTTTACATCGGCCAGGGAGACTATGCCCAGCAGCCGGCCGCCATCCACCACGGGCGCCACACGGATGCCCTTCTGTATGTAAATTTCATTCACCAGCGCCTCCACCGGGGAAGCCGGGCCGACTGTCTCGGGATTATTGTTCATGACGTTGGCCACGCGCACATTCAGCCACAATGAGCGTAACTCTAATTCGCGGCGGGAGGCCTCGGCGGAGGTGTTGAGGAACCAGCCGATGAAGACCAGCCATATACCGCCCATGAGGTTGCCCGCCAGCGCCCAGAAAACGCCCAGGCCTATCATGAGCCAGCCGAATACCTGCCCGACCACAGCGGCGATGTCGGTGGCCTTCTTGAGGTCGCCGGTCATGCCCCAGATAATAGCGCGCAGCACGCGCCCTCCATCAAGCGGGAAGCCGGGTAAAATGTTGAATGCCGCCAGCAGCACGTTTATCTCGGCCATGTACAGGGCGGTGGCCTGAACCGGCCCGGCAGGAGCAAAACCGAGGCTGTTGGCCGCCCAGAAAAGGCCGGCCAGCGCCACGCTGGTGAGGGGACCGACAATGGCAATGGCAAACTCTACGCCGGGTTTCTCCGGCTCGTTCTCCAGGTTGCTCACGCCGCCCAGCAGGAACAGCGTGATGCTCTTGACCTGCAGGCCGCGCGATTTGGCCACCAGTGAATGCGCCAGCTCATGTATCAGCACGGAAACGAAAAGCAGTACGGCCGCGGCGGCCGAGGTCAGCCAGTATACTATGTCGCCCCAGCCCGGGTACTCGACGGGGAAGTAACCCACGGCCAGCGACCAGGTAATCAGCACGAAGATGATGAACCAGGTGTAGTGGATGCCGATATCGATGCCGGCAATGCGGGCAACGCGTAGCGAACCCTTTATCATGTGCTAAGCCCCCAGGTGTTTGAGGAAGGCGGCGATGGCGTCGTTGACCGCCCCGGGCTTCTCCAAAAAGCACAGGTGGCTGCCGCCCTCGATGACGCTGATGGTGCAATCCGGCATGCTCTTGACTAAATATTGGGAATACTTGGGCGGGGTCATATTATCGAGTTCCCCCACTATACAATGCGCAGGAATCCTTATCTGGGGGACCTTTTCCATGATGTCGAATTTGTCGCAGCAGCGGAAGTCGTTGAGCTGCGCGGCCGGCCCGACCGCTGCCAGCCCGGGCAGTATCTCACGAAGAGTGGCCGCGTCCACTGTGCCATAAAGAGGCTCTACAAGCTCTTTCATCCAGCCCTGCGGGTCGTTCAGCCTGCCGGAAATAGCCTCGATGATGAGCGGCAGCACCCTTAAACGCCCGCCTGAGCCCACCAGTATGATGCCCTTGAGGTCGCCGGGATATTTAACGGCATGCATGAGCGCAATGCCCCCACCCAGTGAATGCCCGGCCAAAACAACGTCTGTATAGCCCTTCCCGCGGATGTAGCCATGCAGCCAGTCGGAGTATTCCTCCACGCTGGTGCAGGCCTGGCCCCCGGGATGGCCGGGCAGATCGGGGGCATCGGCGTCCGGAAAGTGCTTTTTTTGCAGCAGCCAAACATTGCCGTTGGCGCCTGAGCCGTGTATAAAGATGAGTTTCATATTGTGCACTCCCAAAGACGATTAGATTGCCGCGGGCGCTACGAGGCAAAGGGCAATTCATGCTGGCCGGCCACCATAGGCTTGGGCGGGGGGATGGCCACGGAACGTGTCTCGCGCGCGGCCTGCTCCTCGAGGTTCTCTTTCTCTACCAGCGCAATAGAAACCACGCGGTCGCCTTCATCAAGCCTGGACAGCATCACACCCTGGGTTATCCGTCCCTTGACGGGCACGCCCTCGCGCCTCTTCTTCTTCTCGCCTTCCACGGCTACTGTGGTCTCCTTCGCCACGTCAACGTTTATCCTGAGCTGCACCCCGTTGGCGGTGGTGATGAAAAGCTCGTAGCCGGGCGGGACGAATTTGGCGGCGATGACTTTGCCGGTCTTGCTGTTGACCTTGTGGGCCAACACTCCCTTGCCGCCGCGGCCGTGCAGCGGGAACTTATCTACCTTGGTCTTTTTGCCGTAGCCGTTCTCGGTTACGGTGATAAGGTCGGCAGACGGTTGCACTGTGCCCATGCTGACCACAATGTCACCCTTATTCAGGTTGATGCCGCGTACGCCGCCGCTTGTGCGGGAGGCGTTGCGCAGCGGGGCGATGGCGAATTTGACTGCCTGCCCGTTGCGGCTGACCAGCATGAGCATGTCATTCTCACTGACCACGTCCACGCCGATAAGCTCCTCCTCGGGCTTGAGCTTCATAGCGATCAGACCGCTGCGGCGGACATCGAAGAAGTTGTCCAGGCTGGTCTTCTTGACAATGCCCTTGGATGTGGCCAGCAGCATGAAAAAGCCGGGTTCGGTCTTCTCGGGCACGAACATGGCTGTGACCTTCTCTTTGGCCTCGATGGGGATGAGATTGATGATGTTGATGCCCTTGGTCGTGCGGGCGATATCCTGCGGTATCTCGTGGCACTTCATCTTGAAGACGCGGCCGCGATTGGTGAAGAACAGCAGGTTGTCATGCGTGTCGGCAGACATGGAACTCATGACGTCGTCGCTGTCGCGGGTCACCATGCCCTTTACACCCCGTCCGCCGCGCAATTGCTTGCGGAAAACATCGGCCGGGATGCGCTTGATATAGCCCTGTTCACTGAGCGTTACGATAACGTCCATATGGGGAATAAGGTCCTCAACCTGGAACTGTCCGGCCTCGTCGTAGGTTATGACGGTGCGGCGGTTGTCGCCGTGCTTGGCCTTGAGGTCCAGCACGTCCTGCTGAATAAGCTGGAGTATTTTCTCAGGGCTGGCCAGCAGCTCCTCAAGGTTGCCGATGGTCCTTAATATATCTTTGTACTCATCTAATATCTTCTTGCGCTCGAGGTTGGCCAGCCTGCGCAGCTGCATGTCAAGGATGGCCTGGGCCTGCATCTGGCTGAGCGAGAACTCGGTCATCAGGTTGCCACGCGCGGCTTCGGCGGTCTCCGATTCGCGGATGGTCTTGATGACGGCATCGAGGTGGTCGAGCGCTATCTTGAACCCCTCTAAAATATGTGCCCTTTCCTTGGCTTTCTGGAGGTCAAATTTGGTGCGGCGGGTGATAACCTCGACACGGAAGGTAACATGGCACTGCAGCGCTTCCTTGAGGTTAATTACACGCGGCTGGCCGTCCACCAGGGCGATCATGTTGATGAAGAAGGAGGATTGCATGGAGGTGAATTTAAAGAGATTGTTCTGTACCTTGGCAGGGTGGGCGTCCTTACGCAGCCCGATGACCAGCCGCATGCCCTGCCGGTCGGATTCATCGCGGACATCGCTGATGCCCTCTATCTTTTTATCCCTGGCCAGCTCCGCGATCTTTTTGACTAGGTCGGCTTTATTGGTCTGGTAGGGAAGCTCGGTGACCACCAGCTGCATCTTGCCGGCCTTGGTGGATTCTTCCACAACGCGCGCACGCAATACCACCTTACCCTGACCGGCGGCATAGGCGTTCTTGATGCCTTCCACGCCACAGATAATGCCGGCAGTGGGAAAATCAGGGCCTTTGACAAAGCCCATCAGGTCATCCACGGTGGCCTCGGGATTCTCAATCAGGAAATGTATGGCGTCGCAAATCTCGGTCAGGTTGTGCGGCGGTATGTTGGTGGCCATGCCGACTGCGATGCCGGATGAGCCGTTGATGAGCAGGTTGGGCAGCCTGGAGGGCAGGACGGAGGGCTCTTTGAGACTCTCATCGAAATTGGGCACGAAGTCAACGGTATCTTTGTCGATGTCCAGCAGCAGTTCGTCGGCTATCCTGGTAAGGCGCGCCTCGGTGTAACGCATAGCCGCCGGCGGGTCATCGTCGACGCTGCCGAAGTTGCCCTGGCCGTCAACCAGACGATAGCGCATGGAAAAGTCCTGCGCCATCCTTACCATGGCATCATAAACGGAGGAGTCGCCATGGGGATGATACTTGCCCAGCACCTCGCCGACGATGCGGGCGCTCTTTTTGTAGGGAGAGTTATAGCGCATGCCCATATCCTGCATCGCAAACAGGATGCGCCTGTGCACGGGCTTGAGGCCGTCGCGGACATCAGGCAGGGCACGGGAAACGATGACGCTCATGGCATAAGCAAGGTAGGAACGTTTCATCTCCTCTTCGATGCCCATGGGCTTGATCGATAGTCCTAATTCCATATCTACTCCTCATCTCCGAAGCTGCGGTCAAGACGCTGCAGGTCATCCTGAGATGTGTATCCTTCGTATATTGAAAATCCCTCGGGCACGGTCTCTGCATCTTCCGACTCGCCATAGTCGGCCTCTTCCGGGCCTTCCTCCTCGCCTGCGCTGTGTCTGAGCAGGTTGTCTTTGACATGCGCGGGGTAAGCCTCGGTCACCCGGATGGGGAACGAGAGCCTGCCTGCCTGGCTGGGATGCTGAAAGGTCTCACGGATGATTACCTTGACTTTTTCATGGTCCAGGCCGACGATGGCGGCGATATACTTGTTGCCGCCCTTGATCAGCTTGGCCAGCCGCAGGCCATGCTCGGGCTCGATTATCCCCAGGCATTCACCGCGGTCGTTCTTCACCATTGCATCCTGGTTCCTGATGTCCAGGAAAACCTTTTCCCCCGGGGCCATTTTAACCAGCACGGCCTGTGGCGCCAGCTCCAGCAGGTTCACTATGCCGTATTTGCCGACGTCGGCGATGAAATCGCTGGGCTTGGCCTTCTCCCGCTTTGTATTGGTGATCTTGACTCCTTTGAGCAAGGCCAGCCGGTCCAGGTTCTTCCTGGCGATGCTGTTAATGGGCGATAGTTCAAGGGCCTTGCTGTAGGCTTCTTTGGCCTTTTGAAGGTCCCCCATTTCCATGTGGGCGCGGCCCAACCGGTTATAGGCGTCCACGTCCGCGGGAAACACTTCTATAATGCCCTTGTTGGCCGCCACCGCCTCCTGCCAGCGGTTCTCCGTGGCCATCCTGATGGCCTCCTGTATCTTGCTGCGCCAAATCCGCGCTTTCTCTTCTTCACGCTCAGGCATGCTTCTTGATCCCTGTTACTATCATAACAATTAATAACTTTTGTGCAAGTATTTTATTTAATACCAATTTGCCCGCAAAGACAAATCTGTCGCCTGCGCCTCCCTTTTCGGCGGCGGTTGTGTGATTTTAGTCGTTTTGTTCGCCGCCTGTTCCTGTTATTCTGACTTACAGGTGACGGTGATTTGACAGAGCTTTTTAAGCGGTGCTAAATTACCACGTAACTTAAATTAAGTCAACAAGAAGGTGTTTTAATGAAAGAACAGGTCCAGGAAGTCTTAAATATCATCCGCCCCAGCCTGCAGGCCGATGGCGGCGACGTGGAACTTGTGGACGTTAAAGACGGCGTGGTCAGCGTAAGGCTGAAGGGCGCCTGCGCCGGATGCCCTCATTCCACCATGACTCTCAAAAAAGGTATCGAGCGGTTCCTTAAGGAAAAAATCCCCACCGTCAAAGAAGTGGTAGGCGTATAACTCCCGGACTTCAAGCCTTATCCAGGTCAAAGGCCTTGTGAAGGGTCCTGACCGCTTCTTTGACCTTGTCCTCCGTGATTATGCAGGTGATGCGTATCTCCGACGTGGTAATCAACAGGATATTGATGTTCTGCGTAAACAGTGTCTGGAACATCTTGGCCGCATAACCCGGAGTATTCTGCATCCCGGTCCCGATTATTGATACCTTGCCCAACCTGGAGTCGCTCAGGCATTCTCTGGCGCCTATCTCCTTAGCTACCGGCTTGATAATGTCCATGGCCCTGTTAAGGTCATTCTTGGTGATGGTAAAAGTGAGGTCAGTGATATTATTGGCGCCGGCGTTCTGCACGATGGTATCAACGCTGATGCCGGCCTTCGCCAGCGGCATGAAAATCGCTGCGGCGATACCCGGGCGGTCCGGCACGCCGGTAACGGTAACCTTGGCTACATCCATATCATGGGCGATGCCCCTCACCTTATTTCTCTGTTCCATATTTTTCCCTCCGTGAATAACGGTGCCCGGCCTGTCAACCAGGCTGGAAGCAACCAGTATCGGCATGTTGAAGACCTGTCCCAGCTCTACCGAGCGGTGGTGTAAAACCCTGGCGCCCGAGGTGGCCATCTCCAACATCTCCTCATAGCCTATCTCATTCAGCTTTAGCGCATCCGCTACAATGCGCGGGTCGGCCGTGTAAACACCTTCGACATCGGTGTAAATCTCACAGATTTTCGCCTTTAGGCTGGCCGCCAGGGCCACGGCCGTGGTATCGGACCCGCCCCTGCCAAGGGTGGCTATATCGTTGTCGGTGGTCAGCCCCTGGAAGCCTGCCACAATGACGATATTGCCTTTATCCAGCTCTTTAATTATCCTCCTGGGTTCGATGCCGGTGATCCTGGCGCGGCTGAAAGCCGAATCTGTGGTTATGCCGGCCTGCGGTCCGCTCAAAGCTATGGCGCGGAAGCCCATGGCGTGCAGCGCCATGGACAGCAGCGTGCTGGATACTATCTCTCCCGTGGATAGCAGCAGGTCCATCTCGCGCGGCTCCGGGTTGGGGTTTATCTTTCCCGCCAGCTCTACCAGGTCGTCGGTGGAGTCGCCCATGGCCGAGACGACCACCACCACCTTATTGCCCTTGCTAAAGCTCTCTGAGACCCTTTTTGCCACGTTGCGTATCCTGTCGGCATCCGCTACCGAACTGCCGCCGTATTTCTGTACTACTATCGCCATGCCTGTCGCCACCTGTCTGTTATATTTGCCCTTTAAGAAACATGTTCATCAGGGTGAATCCCGGCTCCACCATGACCCCGGTCCCGGCCGCCTCCTGCTCGGTGAAACGGGCTGCCCCGTTGGCCTTTGCCCCGCTGCCCCAGATAAGGAAGGGCACAGGTTCAGCACAGTGGGTCTTGAGCTTGATGGGCGTAGGGTGGTCGGGCATCACCAGCACCCTGAAGTCCCCACCCTGCCAGGCCATCAGCCTGCCCATGACCTCTTGATCGATGAGCTCGATGGCCTTGATTTTATCAGCAACCGCGCCTCGGTGTCCCATCTCGTCAGGCGCCTCGATATGGATGACCGCCAGGTCATTTCTATCCAATGCGTCCAGCGCCCCGCTCACCTGGGCAGCGAAATCGTTATCCAGGTTATCGGTCACGCCCTCGATTCGGAGTATCTCCATACCGGCCATCATGCCCAGTCCCCGCAATAAATCTACGCCCGAGGTGAGCGCCGCTTTCAAGCCGAAGGCTTGTCGAAAAGCGGGCATCTCCGGCACCTGACCGCTGGCCCAGAATAGCCAGATGGTGGTGACGGGCAGCCTGCCGGCCTTTTTCCTTTCCATATTAACCGCGTGGCCGGCCAGCAGTGCCTCCGATTTTTGCATCAGCTCCCTGAGGAAACCGCTGCCCTCGCCGTGCGGCAGATATGCCGCTATGGCCTGGTCGGTGATATCATGGGGCGGCGTGCAGACAGCCTTTAGTGTTTCCTCGTGTCCCGCCATTTTACAGATGTGCCGGTAGCTGATGCCTGTGAAAAACCTGGCCTCCGGCGAGCCGAGCTTCCCATTCAAGGTCGCGATGATGGCGTCGGCCTCCGGGGTCGATATATGCCCGGCGCTGTGGCTTGCCATTTTGCCATCCAGCACGGTCACCAGGTTGCAGCGGAAGGTCACTTCTCCTTTATTTATGGGGACCCCCACGCTGCGCGCTTCGATGGCGCTCCTGCCTTTGTAATATACCAGCGGGTCATAGCCAAGCACCGACATGCAGGCGGGGGCGCTGCCGGGCTCCATGCCGGCAGGAACGGTCAGCGACAGGCCTTCATAGCCCTGCCCGGCCATTTTATCAAGGTTGGGAGTGACGGCCAGCTCCAAACAGGTTTTATTTCCCCGCTCCGGCAGGGGCCAGCCGGAGGCGCCATCCGTTATCACCACGCAATATTTCATAGCCAGTAAGTTTACAATTGTTGCCCTAAAAGTTAAAGCCGACTATAATAACTATCTCGTGCGGGGAGTAGCGCAGTTGGTTAGCGCGCAGCGTTCGGGACGCTGAGGCCGGAGGTTCGAGTCCTCTCTCCCCGACCATCCTTTTATCTATCCTACTACTTTCTTGGCCTCGTCCCATACCCGGTCCATCTCGGCCAGCGTCATGGACTTGAGATCAAGGCCCCTCTCACGGCAGGCCTCTTCGATATAGCGAAAACGGCGGGTGAAGCGGGCATTGGCCTGGCGCAGGGCAGATTCAAGCTCGATGTCCATGCGGCGGGCGGCATTGGCCAGCACCAGCAGTATGTCGCCGAATTCGTGCACCCTCTCTTCATGCGTGGATGCCCTTTTCAGCTCCCCCACTTCCTCAACCAATTTATCGATGATACTGTCAGCGTCCTCCCAGTCGAATCCCGCCCGGGCAACGCGCCGCCCGATATCCTGGCTGCAGGCCAGTGACGGCAACCCTCTGGGTATGCCGTCTAACAGGGAACGGTTGCCGCTCTTTTCCTTTCCCTTGATCTCCTCCCAGTTGGACGAGACTTCATCGGCATCCTTTACCCCTGTGCCTGCAAATACGTGCGGGTGCCTCTTTATCATTTTGCCGTTTATGCCGCGCAGCACATCCTCGAGCTTGAACTCTCCGGCTTCCTCTGCTATGCGGGCGTGCAGCATTATCTGCAGCCAGAGGTCCCCCAGCTCTTCGCTGAGAGCGGGCATATCGTCATCCTCAATTGTCTCCAGCACCTCGTAGCATTCCTCAACGAGGTACTGTTTGAGGGAATCATGCGTCTGCCGACGGTCCCAGGGGCAGCCACCCTGCCCGCGCAGGCGCCGAATTATCCTGCGGAAGGTCTCGAACTCGCCCAGATCCGCGTCGCTGAATTCAGATGTCTTTTTTCCCATCACTGTAAATCTTAGCACCCGGCAAAGTGTGACTTTGCCGGCGCTGTGCATAAAGGAGGGCCGGCCGGCACGCCCGCGGCTGTCCAAAGGCCCGGCCTGCGTATGTTTAATCCCGCCGCGCACCAAAGACCAGAAACACGAAGTAAAGGAGTTGCGCCACGGCCTGCAACATGGCTGCCACATAAGTCAGGGCAGCTGCCGACAATACTGCGCTGGCGCCGTCATATTCCTGGCCTACCAGCAGGCTGCTATCCCTCATCATCTGCCTGGCGCGGCTACTGGCATTGAACTCAACCGGCAGCGTTACCAGCGTGAAGAGAACGGCAGCAGAGAAAAGGAATATCCCTGCCACCGCCACCATCTCACCGAAGGCCTGGGAGAATCCCATCAACAGGACACCACCCATTATCAGTATCCAGCCGAAGGTGCTGCCTATATTAGCGGCCGGCACCAGGGTGGAACGCAATCCCATCATACCGTACCTGGTTTTATGCTGCAGCGCGTGGCCGACCTCGTGCAGGGCGATGCCGACCGCCGCCACGGACGGGGTGCCCGCGACCTCCCGGGATAACCGTAGCACACGCTTCCCGGGATCGTAGTGATCGGTTAAGTTCCCCTCGACCGTCTCCACAGGGACATCGCTCAGGCCATTGGCCTGCAACAACTGCCGGGCAGCCTGTGCGCCCGTGATGCCCCTCTGGTTATAGACTTTAGCGTATTTACTGTAGGTCGATTTTACCTTGAACTGGGCATAGATCATGAATATCAGGGCGGGCGCCATTAATATAAGGTATAGTACCATTTCATTCGCTCCGTAACTTACTGGTTAGCACTTTATTAGTTTATTTCCCGCGGGGACACAAGTCAAAGCACGCTGCCGGTAAAGTCCCGGTGCCCGGCGCTGAAATCTGCCGCCGTCATCTCGCGCTTGCCCTCCGGCTGAACGCTGACAAGCCCCAGCAGTCCATCCGCCGTCCTCACCGCTACACGTGCCGGCGCTGTGCGCGGCAAAGAGATGACCCGGCCTGGCTCACCGCCTTCAGCGTCCGGCAGTGGTATAGATGTAATTATCCTTAACCTGCCGCCTTTCCAGTCAAGGTAACAGCCGGGCCATGGGTTATAGGCCCTTACCCTGCGCCAGAGAACAACGGCCGGAAGTTCCCAGTCAAGCAGGCCGTCTTCCTTGGTCTCCATTTTGGTGTAGGTGGCGCGGCTATCGTCCTGCACCCGGGGTTCAATTTTCCCCTCCACCCAGCGCGGTATGGTCTCAACCAATTTCCCGGCGCCCACTACAGCCAGCCGTTGGGATAGCGACTCTGTAGTATCTTCATCTGAAATTGCCAGCTCCGCCTGGCTGAGGATGGGCCCGCTGTCAACCTTGCGTTCGATTAACATAATGCTAACGCCGGTAACGGTGTCACCGTTCAGGATGGGGGCAGCCACCGGCGACGGCCCGCGGTAAAGCGGCAGCAGCGAAGGATGTATATTGACGCACTGGTATCGCGGTATCTCCAGCACCGCAGCGGGTAATATCTGGCCGTAAGCCGCCACGATGATTATGTCCGGCTTGAACGCGGCCAGGACTTCTGCTTCCCGGGGCCCTCTAAGCGACTCCGGCTGGACGACCCTCATCCCCTGCGAAAGGGCAAACCGCTTGACCGGGCAAGCAATGATCTGCCGGCCCCGTCCCGCGGGTTTATCGGGCTGCGTATAAACAGCCGTTATGTCATACTGGTTTGACATAAGTGAATGCAAAGCCGGCAGGGCAAAAGCAGGGGAGCCCATGAATACAACTATCATCGTATGTACTAAGTACTAAAGTTTTTACTAATTATGTCAAAATAACCATTGACAGGTCTTCAGACCCCCGTGGTAATCTATCACAGTTTCGTGAGGGGTATCACGGTAAACCGGGCAGAGAGTCCCAGCGACCGATTTTTTTACAATACCTGAGTTAAAAGTCGGCATTTATCATTAATTCGGAGCGGGGAATTTTTGCCCTTTTTACGGTGCCCTCTGACAAAATATAATACGAATTAAGAGGCAAATGCAAGCTGAAAAGATATGGGAGGCGGCTCTTGGCGAGTTGCAACTCCAGGTTAGTAAAGCTAACTACGATACATGGTTGAAGGATTCGCGGGGCGTAGCTTTTACAAACGGCGCCTTCACCGTTGCCGTTCCCTCCGCTTTCATCGCGGAATGGCTGAAGGGCCGCCTGAATTCCACCGTCTGCAGGATTCTTTCCTCCATCACCGGGCAGAACATCGATGTTGCCTTCCAGGTGCAGGCAGTTGCTTCCGCTACGCCCGCATCAAAGCCCCTGCCGGTCACCGACGGCGGCGTCAGCCTCAAAATGCGCAAGCCGCCGGGGAGGGGCGGCGCCCTTAATACACGCTACACTTTCCAAACTTTCGTCCCCGGCGAATGCAACCGCCTTCCCTATACGGCCGCGCTGGAGATAGCTGGAAATCCCGGCGAACTGTTTAACCCCCTTTTCATTTACGGCGGAACAGGCACCGGCAAGACCCACCTTATGCACGCTATCGGCCAGTCCCTGGCCGAACGTGAAATAAGCGCTCTTTATATGAGCGCCGAACAGTTCACCAACGATTTCATCATGTCTATCCGCAATAATAAAACCGAGGAATTCCGCAGCAAATTCAGTGAGACCTCGGTTTTATTGCTGGATGACATTCAGTTTCTCAGCGGCAAGACCCAGACCCAGGAATGTTTTTTCCATATGCTCAATGATTGCCTGGCGGATAACCGCCAGGTCGTCACAACCTGCGACCGCCCCCCTAAAGAGATCGAATCCCTCAAAGTCCACCTGCGTTCCAGGCTGGAAGGCGGCCTGGTAGCAGATATACACCCTCCCGACCATAAAACAAGGCTGGCTATTCTCGAGTTGAAATCTCGGTTTTTGAAAGCCAGTTTCGATTCGTCTGTCCTCAACTTCCTGGCCACCAATTTCCACAATAATGTCAGGGAACTTGAGGGCGCGCTCATCCGGCTGGCCACTTATGCGCGGCTGGATAGTACACCCATGGACCTTAACACTGCCCGGCAGTTGCTTAACGATATGGTCTCGGCATCGAAGCAGAGCAACGGCTATTTCCCATCCACTCAAATTATCAATGCCGTGTCAGATTACTATGGCCTTTCCCCGGATGACATAACGGGTAAAAGGCGGGACCTCAAGACGTCGCAGGCGCGCCATGTGGCTATGTACCTCCTGCGCCAGCAAAATCACACGAACCTGTCGGAGATAAGATCGGA
>JBFYUA010000156.1:0-9096 GCA_041300305.1 Dehalococcoidia bacterium
AGCCGGCTACCAAAGCCGGCTGACCCCGGTGTTTTTTTCGCCTGGCCCTCCCGGTGCTACAATTAGTAGCTTTCACGTATTTACAGTCAAGTAATCAAGATGGATAATATTGAGGTCAGAGGCGCCCGCGAGCACAATTTAAAAAATATCGATGTCACCATACCCCGCGACAAACTGGTGGTGATCACCGGTGTCTCCGGTTCGGGCAAGAGTTCCCTGGCCTTCGATACGATTTATGCCGAGGGCCAGCGCCGTTATATCGAATCGCTCTCAGCCTACGCCCGCCAGTTTCTGGGGCGCATGGATAAGCCGGACGTGGATTATATCGAGGGCCTCAGTCCGGCAATATCCATCGACCAGAAGGGCCCCTCTCATAACCCGCGCTCCACTGTGGGCACCGTCACCGAGGTGTATGACTACCTGCGCCTGCTGTTTGCCAGGGTGGGCCGTCCCCATTGCCCGCAGTGCGGACGCGGTATCTCGCGCCAGACCGTTCAGCAGATTGTCGATTCCGTGCTCGCCATCAAACCCGATACGCGCATCATGATACTTTCACCCCTGGTCACCGACAGGAAAGGTGAGCACCTGCAGATATTTGACGACCTCAAGAAAGCCGGTTTTGTCAGGGTACGGGTGGACGGTTTTGTGCGTGACCTTGCCGAGGATATCCAGGTGGATAAAAATAAAAAGCATAAAATCGAGGCCGTGGTTGACCGCGTTGTCACGGGAGACGACAGCAACCGCGCCAGGATAGCGGATTCCGTGGAGACGGCGCTGAAACTCGGCGCCGGCATCGTGCTGATAGCTGTGGACGGCGGGGAAGAGATGCTCTTCTCCGAGCACTTTGCCTGCGTGCACTGCGGCATCAGCCTGGGAGAGATAGCGCCCAGGACATTCAGCTTTAACAGCCCGCACGGCGCCTGCCCGGCCTGCACGGGCCTGGGAATCAGGCTCGAAATAGACCCCGACCTGGTCATTCCCAATAAAGACCTGTCTATTGCTGAAGGCGCTATCCGACCCTGGGCTACCTATACCTGGTATATCAGCCAGTTGGAAGAAGTGGCGCGGCGTTACGATTTTTCGCTGCGTGTGCCCGTCAGGAAATTGGGCGATGAGAAATTGGATCTCGTCTTATACGGTGAGAACCCGGACAAGCGCAGGCACCGCTACCGGTTCGGCAAGGTGCGTGAATACGCCATAGGCTTCGAAGGGGTCATCCCCAACCTGCAGAGGCTGTACCGGGAAACGGAATCCGAGGGCAGGCGCATGGAGATAGAGAGGTATATGGCAGCTTCGCCTTGCCCGGCCTGCAGGGGCAAGAGGCTGAAGCCTGAATCGCTGTCGGTTACAATCGACGGCAAAAATATTATGGAGGTAACCGCCCTTCCGGCGACTGCGGCTATAACCTGGATACAGGCCATAGCGGGAGAGCGGGACGGGCAGGACATACTGACCACCAATGAGAGAACTATCGCCCGCCAGATAATCAAAGAGATATACGCCAGGACCGGGTTTTTACGTGATATCGGCCTTGGTTACCTGACCCTCGACCGCTCCTCGGCTACCCTGAGCGGTGGTGAATCACAGAGGATCAGGCTGGCCACCATGATAGGCAGCGGCCTGATGGGCGTTCTGTATATCTGCGATGAACCTACCATAGGGCTGCACCCGGCAGATATTCACAGGCTGATAAACACGCTCAAGAAGCTCAGGGACCTGGGCAATACCGTGATAAGCGTTGAGCATGATGAAGGCATGATGCGCGCGGCCGATTTCATCGTCGACCTGGGACCGGGCGCCGGCGAACATGGCGGCTATATAGTGGCCAGCGGTACAATCGACGATATCATGAAAACAAAGGAGTCGGTGACGGGACAGTATTTAAGCGGGGCGAGAAAGATACCGCTGCCAGCCTTGCGGCGCAACGGTTCGGGAAAATACCTGGATATCAGGGGAGCTCGCGAGAACAATCTTAAAAATGTGAATGTGAAGGTGCCGCTGGGCAAATTAGTCTGCATCAGCGGCGTTTCCGGCAGCGGTAAAAGCACTCTCATGAACGACGTGCTTTATAAGAAGCTGGCGCAGGTCTTCTACAGGGCTAAGGACAAGCCCGGCAAATGCGCCGGCGTCAGCGGCACAGAGCATATCGACAAGGTCATCAATATCGACCAGTCGCCCATCGGCCGTACGCCGCGCAGCAACCCCGCTACCTACACGGGCGCCTTCACGCCCATCAGGGAGCTTTTCGCCTCCGTGCCTGAGGCCAGGGTGCGCGGCTACGGGCCGGGCAGGTTTTCCTTCAATGTGCGTGGCGGGCGCTGCGAGTCCTGCCAGGGCGAAGGCTATATACAGATAGAGATGCAGTTCCTGCCGGACGTTACAGTGCCCTGCGAGGCCTGCAAAGGCAAACGCTACAACCGGGAGGCGCTGGAAATTCATTTCAAGGGCAGGAATATTGCGGACGTGCTGGATATGACCATCGAGGAGGCCACCGCCTTCTTCGAAAACCTCCCCAGGGTGAAAAATAAACTCGCCACCCTGAAGGATGTCGGCCTTGGTTATATGAGGCTGGGTCAGCCCGCGCCGACACTGTCGGGCGGAGAGGCCCAGAGGGTCAAGCTCGCCTCGGAATTAGCGCGCAGGTCAACCGGCAAGACCGTGTATATCCTCGACGAGCCCACCACCGGCCTGTCCTTCGCCGATATCGACTGCCTGCTGCGGGTACTGCAGCGGCTGGTAGATACCGGCAACACGGTGATTATCATCGAGCACCATATGGATGTTATCAAGAACGCCGACCATATCATCGACCTGGGCCCCGGGGCGGGCGAAGAAGGAGGCTACGTCATAGCCTCAGGCACACCGGAAGAGATCGCCGGGATGGAAGGATCGGCCACCGGGCGCTATTTACGCGCTGTCCTGCCCGACGGGGTCGGAGTATAATGGGCGGAGATAATAATATAATTGTGGGGGGAACGATATTGAAAGAGAATAAAACAATTTACCCGGCGGCTTTGTTATTAGCTGCCGCGTTTTTCGCGTTGTCCTGTGCAGATGCCACTGCCCCTGCCCCGCAACAACCAACTGCGCCGGGCAGCCCTGCGCCGGCGGTTTCAAAGGTGGATGTCAGCGTCGAAGTGGTGCCGATGAAGACGGTGACGCCGGCCATATACCTGCAGATGCCTAACCTTGATATTACCTTCGTCGATTTCGAGATAACCAATAACGGCAGCAGCCCCGTCAGGTTGAATGTGGAATCAGATATTCAGGGCTACTCAGAGAAGGCTGTTAATACCGTTGATATCGCCCCGCGCGCTACCGTGACTATCGGCCAGACGCCCACGCTGAAACCCGGCGCCATCTCGCGCGAAATAGCCAATACTACTTTGCACTACCGTATTGCCGACAGCGGCGGCGCGGTCATCCAGGAGGAGACGCTGCCTGTTAAAATGTACGCCGGGGACACCATGCTCTGGGCCATCCAGGAAGGCGAGGATTGGACGGACACCTCTATCTTCATCGCGGCCTTCGTGACGCCGCATGCGGCGGAGATCGATGACCTGGTGCGCAAGGCCGCCAATTACCACGCCGAAAGCTCAATGCAGGGCTACCAGTGCAGCAATTGCTCTGAAGAGCAATGGCGGGAATATACCCTGGCCCAGGTAGGGGCCATTTATGAAGCGCTTCAGAAAGATTACCGCATCAAATATATCAATTCTACCATTGCCTACAGCAACAGTTCAGATGCGCCCCAGCGGGTAAGGCTGCCGGCCGAGTCGCTGCGGACGGGTTCGTCCAACTGCATCGACGGCACTGTGCTGTACGCCGCTGCGCTGGAATCCATGGACATGCACCCCTATATCGTGATAACTCCCTCGCATGCCTTCCTGTGCTACGAAACCAGGCCGGATGACGCCAATAGCCTCTCCTGCCTGGAAACTACACTGACCGGTTCATCGTCTTTTGAGGACGCTACCGAGATGGGTAACGAAGAACTGGCAGAGGAATACAGCAACGGCAACCTTGAATCGGGCAAGTCGAAAATACTCTCGATACCGGAATTGCGCGCCCGCGGCATCCTGCCCATGAAGTAGCAAGGCCGGCTACTCGATCTCGATATCTTTGATGCGCAACTCGGTGCCACCGGTAATCTGTACCTTCGTGCCGCCGCATTTCGGGCAAAGGTAATTGTACTCTTCGACGGTGAAGTCCGCGCTGCAGTCATTGCAGTGGCCGCTGACGGGCACCTCTTCTACGTTCAGGTAAGCGCCGCTGGCGATGGTATCTTTGGCCACGATGCTGAAACAGAAACTCAATTGCATCTGTACGATGCCGCGCAGTTCGCCCGCCAGGAGGTTGATACGGCTGATTTTGGTGGCCCCTTCCTGGTTGGCGGCATTCAGGGCTATATCAAGGATGTTCTGGGCTATGCCCATCTCATGCATGGGGCAGTCCATCCAGCTTTTTCTGGTGATGTGAGGTCAGCCAATTTATCCAGGCGTCTAACCCGTCGCCTCTGGTGCAGGATATCTCGATGATATCGATGGCCGGGTTTATTTTGCGGGCATTGGCCCTGGCCTCTTCTATGTTGAAATTGGTGTATTGCAGCAGGTCCATCTTGTTGATCAGCATCAGCGCTGATTCCTTGAACATCAGCGGGTATTTAAGCGGTTTCTCATCGCCCTCGGTGACACTGAGGATCATTATCTTATAGTCTTCCCCGACGATGAACTCGGCGGGGCAAACCAGGTTGCCCACGTTCTCCACTACCAGCACATCGAGCTTATCCAGCTGCAGGTGCGGAAGCGCTGAGGCCACCATGTTCGCGTCTAAATGACAGGCCGCGCCGGTGGTCAACTGGATGGCGGGCACGTTGAATTTGCTTATCCTGTCCGCGTCCCGGGTGGTCTCAATATCTCCGACCACCACGCCCAACCGCAGTTTGCCGGCTAACTTCTCCGCCGTCTTCTCCAGCAGCGTGGTCTTGCCGGCGCCGGGGGAGCTCATCAGGTTCAGGACAAGGTTGCGGTTCTTGCCGAAGAGTTGCCTGTTCTCCGCGGCAATCCGGTCGTTGGCCTGCAGGACGTCCTGCATTACATTGATTTTCATATCAGGCTCCTCGCGCACCTTCGATCGTACGAGGGTTGCAGCTTTAAGTATACATTTTAAATAGTTTGTGTGCCAAGGAAATGGCCCCGCGCATTCGCTATTGTAATGAATGCGCACTTTTACGTATAATTACAAACCAACAGTTAAAGCGGGAGACGGATGTTATGCAGAATAGCCAGGTGCGCAGATGACCCCGGATAACAGGTTTAATGTCCCCAACCGCATCGAGGGATTGAGCGGGCTGGCGTATAACCTCTGGTGGAGCTGGCATCCCAGCGCGCGCAACCTTTTCAAAAGGCTGGACAGGGCATTCTGGAAAACCACCGGGCACAACCCGGTCCGGCTGTTGAAGGAGATATCCTATCACCGGTTGGTGGCCTGCGCCGAAGAGGCTACCTATCTGGAGAACTATGACACCGCCATCTCGGACTACAGCAATGGCCTGTCAACCGGGCAGACGTGGTTTTCAGAAACTTATCCTCAGCATCAGGATAAATCAATCGCCTATTTTTCACTGGAATTTGCCGTGCATAATTCTCTGCCTACCTATGCGGGCGGGTTAGGAGTGCTGGCGGGTGATTATTGCAAGGAAGCCAGCGACCTGGGCATACCCATCGTCGGCGTTGGTTTGGTCTACCCGCAGGGGTATTTCCACCAGCATATTTCGCAGAACGGCTGGCAGGAAGAGGTCTATGACCAGATGGACTATGATAATGTCGCGCTGACACGCGTCCGCTCGGCGGACGGCAAAATACTGACAGTGCAGGTGCCCCTTGACAGCACGTCCATAAAGGTGGGCGCCTGGCTTCTCAGCCTGGGCCGGGTGAAGCTGTATTTGCTCGACACCAACCTTGAAGAAAACCCCGCAGCTTACCGCGTACTCTCGGCCAGGCTATATGGCGGCGACCGCGAAATGCGCTTCCTGCAAGAATTGGTCATAGGGTTGGGCGGCGTGCGGCTGTTGAGCGCCCTCGGGATAAAGCCTGCCGTGTGGCATGCCAACGAAGGCCACTGCTCTTTTATGCTGATAGACCGTATCAGGGAACTGGTTGCGGCGGGGACACCATCGGCGGACGCAGTAAAAACTGTCCGGGAAACTTCGGTATTCACCACTCACACGCCCCTGCCGGCCGGCAATGATACTTTCCCGCTGGACCTGATAGACAAGTATTTTCATGAATACTGGGGCGGCCTTGGCATGACGCGTGAAGAGTTTATGAAATACGGCACAACCGAAGACGATGGCGCAGCCTATAATATGACCGTGCTCGGGTTAAAGCTTGCTGGCTACAAGAACGGGGTCAGCAAGCTGCACGGCGGCGTCTGCAGGAAGATGTGGCATAAGCTGTGGCCGGACCTCTCCGAGGAAGCGGTGCCCATCACTTCGATAACTAACGGAGTGCACCTGCTGACCTGGGCGGCGCCGCAGTTCCAGGTGCTCTTCCAGAGGTTCCTGGGTGAGGATTGGAAGGACCGCCAGGACAGGCCCGAGTTGTGGGACAACATTCACAATATACCCGATGAATTGCTTTGGGCAAGGCACAGGTGGCTCAAGGTAAAGCTTATCAGCGCCATACTGGACCGGGCACGCCAGAGATGGGCACAAAATGAGGTGGCGGCCGTCCAGCCTCTGGCCATGGGCGCACTGCTGGATACTGAGGCCCTGACCATCGGGTTCTCCCGGCGTTTCACGGGTTACAAGCGGGCGTCGGTGCTTTTCAAAGACGCAGCCCGGTTAAAGAAGATAGTCAACAATAACCTTCAGCCGCTGCAGATTATCTTCGCCGGCAAAGCGCATCCCAGCGACGAAGACGGTAAGCGGCTGATACAGCAGGTTTACAGCTACGCCAGGGACCCGGAATTTGGCGGAAGGATAGCCTTTGTGGAGGATTATGACCTGCATATGGCGCGTGACCTGGTAAGCGGGGTGGATGTCTGGCTGAATACCCCGCGTGTGTTGATGGAGGCCAGCGGTACCAGCGGGCAGAAAGCTGCTGTCAATGGTGTGATAAACCTCAGCGTGCTGGACGGCTGGTGGTTTGAGGGTTATAACGGGCTTAACGGCTGGGCCGTGGATGAAAAGGACCCGGAGGATGTCGCAGATTACGATACGCGCACGGCCAATGCTATTTACAAGCTGCTGGAAGACAAGGTTATACCCCTTTATTACAGTAGGGACATCAACGGCATGCCGCACGGATGGGTGAAGATGATGAAAGAAAGCATCCGCTCAAATTCCCCCCTGTTCAATACATCGAGGATGTCCAAGCAATATACCACCGAATTTTACCTGAAAGCAATTGAATCTCTTTCACAGTAACGATGTGCTTAAATATATGTGCCGGCAGGGTGCGGCTGACAGGCCGCATTGTGTTTAGGCCATAAAAGCGATAATCTATAGGCGGAAAATGAAAAAAGAAATTACTAAAATCGGTGTATTGACAAGTGGCGGTGACGCGCCCGGCATGAATGCCGCCATCAGGGCTATCGTGAGGTGTTCCGTTTACCGCGGGCTTGAGGTCACAGGCATACGGCGCGGTTTTGCGGGCCTGATCAACCGCGAATTCGAGAAGTTCGACCGCAGGTCGGTGGCCAATATCATTCAAAGAGGCGGCACTATGATCGAGACCTCCCGCTGCAGTGAGATGTTCACCGCTGAAGGCAGAAAAATGGCTATCGACGCGCTTAAAGCTGAGGGTATCGACGGGTGCATCATCATCGGCGGCGACGGCTCTTTCCGCGGCGCACAGGCGCTGACCGAGGAGAGTGATCTGGCCTTCATCGGCGTGCCCGGAACCATAGACAACGATATCTGGGGCTCTGATTTTACCATCGGGTTCAATACGGCGGTAAATACTGCGCTGGACGCTATTGACCGCATCAGGGATACAGCCAGCGCATTTGAAAGGATTTTCTTTGTCGAGGTAATGGGTAAGAAGTCCGGCTTTATTGCCCTGTCAGTGGGACTGGCTGGCGGCGCGGAGCAGATCATTATCCCGGAAATAGCCATTGATATAGAGGACCTGTGCCGCAATTTACAGGAAAGCTTCACCCGTGGGAAAATGAGCAGCATCATCGTGGTTGCCGAAGGTAATACCCTGGAAGGGACCATTAACATTGCCAAGTACGTGGAGATGCGGCTGAAGGTTGAAAGCCGCCTGTGCACACTTGGCCACGTGCAGAGGGGCGGTTCTCCCAGTGCGCACGACCGTATACTGGCCAGTATACTGGGCATAGCTGCCGTAGAAGGATTGCTGGATGGCAAAGCGGGCACTGCCGTCGGTCAGGTAAAAGGAGAGGTTATATATACGCCGTTCAGGGATACATGGGAAAAGAAAAAGAGCATCGACGAGCATTTTCTCAATATTATACCGGTGCTGTCTATTTAAACAGCGTTACCCGGGAAGGCGTCAGGCCGTGTTTTCGGCCTGGTTAAAGGGCATAGCGTAATAAATTCTCAGAATACCGGAGGAGGTCCACAGATGGAAATTGTCAAATGGTTCGAGGATATCGGCAAAACGGATGTGCTTAAGGCAGGCGGCAAAGGCGCCAACCTGGGTGAACTGGTCAAAGCCGGCCTTCCGGTGCCGCCGGGATACGTCATAACCGCGCAGGCCTACCTGCTTTTTACCACCGCCGGCGGGCTTTCCCAGAGGATCGCTCATGCCATCGAGGGCATCAATGTTGATGATACGCCTGCCCTGCAGGCCAAGGCCAAGGAGATACAGGATTTAATCATCGGCTCCGAGATGCCGGCCAACATTAAAGGTGAGATACTCAAAGCATATGACGAGCTTGCCAGGCGCGAATCCGTCAAGTCGCCGTTCGTAGCGGTCAGGTCATCAGCTACCATGGAGGACTCCGAACAGGCCTCATTCGCGGGAATGAACGCCACATTTTTGAATATTCATGGCAGGGAAGATGTGATCCGCAAGGTGAAAGAGTGCTGGGCCTCCCTGTACGGCGCAAGGGTAATATCTTACCGGG
>JBFYUA010000157.1:0-3366 GCA_041300305.1 Dehalococcoidia bacterium
GGCCGGCTACAACCGTATGCACCTGGTCTTCAAACTTCTGAGCACCGATCTTATCGAGCGTCATGGCGTTTTCAACAACGGTGATTCCAGCGTGCGGGCACTGGCCGAACGGATTACACAGCAGACCGGCGCACAGCCGAAGCTAGTACAAAGCACCCTGCAGCAGTTCAGCGATGCCGGTTATATCAAGCCTGTGGTCAATGCAGCAACCACGCGCTGGTACTGGACCCGGAACAACCGTTCGGACGAGGAATACTGAGCCGGACCAAGGCAATATTTACCGTGCCCGCGCATTCAAAGAGGCGCCCTCAAGATACGAAGTTGCATTTCGGCGCCATTGGTGACATAATAGTTCAGTAGGGTAAGAATACCGTATCGATGGATCGTTGTTGGTGTACACATAAATCAGTACGTGGCCGATATAAATTGTATGTTGGAGGTGGCCGGCATGAAAAAATTTGATGGTAAATCATCGAGGGTCATTACAAACCTTACGCAGGTCATTGGAAATATGGTCGATGCTCACGACCCGTATGCCGCAGGTCACCAGTCAGAGGTAGCGCTGCTGGCCAAAGCCATTGCGCAGGCGATGTCTGAGGATGACGAGTTTGTAAACGGTGTTTTCCTGGCGGCTCAAATTCATGATATAGGTAAGATAATGATACCAGCTGAGATACTCAATGCGCCCGGCAAGTTGAATAATGTGCAGCAAGCGGTAATCAAGATGCATCCCCAAACGGGTTATTCAATCTTGAAGGCTTTGGATTTCCCCTGGGACATTGCGCCGGTGATATACCAGCACCACGAACGCCTTGACGGCACCGGTTATCCGCAGGCGCTTATGGGTGACCAGATGCTGCTTGAGTCGAAGATACTCGCGGTTGCAGATGTAGTGCAGGCTATGGTGTCCAAACGCTCCTACCATACACCGGTAGGGGTGGAAAAGGCGATCGAAGAGCTTGAAACCAATAAAGGCAAATTGTACGATTGCGACGTAGTTAATGCGTATGTGAGCCTGGCCAAACGGGCAAGCGTCAGGCGTAATTAAGACGGGTATTCCGGCAACGGATAACATAGTCAGGCAAATACTTTCTCAACAGGGCGATTGTCTTTCATTATTACCGTGGGCGCCGGCGTTTTACCTTATCCCCCACTAAAGTACTACATAAAATGACCTGATCAAGTACTAACAGGTCATGTTCAAAGGCCCCGATATGCAGTAGTCTATAGGCATGGGGACAGCATTACAGGCCATAAATGACAAAAGCAGGTTCATATTTTTGGGCAGCTCGCTTATTTGCCTGTTTTGCGCGGCGGCTTTATTTGCCGGCGGGCGCCCCGCGCTAAGCGCCGAAGCGCCCACTACGAAGCCTGAACCAGCAATAATAGATAGCCCTATCCAGGCGCCGCTCCCGTCATACGCTGCGCCCATCGAAAAAGTTATGCCGTCAGTGGTGTTCATCTATGCAGAAAAAAGCAAATTGGTGGGCGGTAAACCTTCATTTGAAGGCGGTTCAGGCATAATCCTCAGGGCCGATGGCCTGATACTGACTAACCGGCATGTGATCGAGGACGCCAAAAATGTTTGGGTCACACTATATGACAGGAGCACCTGCCGGGCTGTCAAGGTATATCCTGACCTTCTCTTGGACCTGGCGGTTGTAAAAATAGATGCCGACGGACTGGTGGCGGCCACAATTGGTGATTCTGACAAACTGCGGGTGGGTGACCTGGTCATCGCCCTGGGCAATCCGCTTGGAATGGCCCCGGCTGACGGTATCAGCACGGCCTCGACCGGCATTGTAAGCAAGCGCGACTGCTCATTCGTTATGCAAGGAGTGCCGTATTACGATATGATCCAGACTGATGCAGCCATCAACACCGGCGACAGCGGCGGGCCTTTAGTTAACTTGAACGGCGAGGTGATAGGTATCAACAGCGCCCATGCCCTGTTTGCACAGAACGTCGGCTTCGCCATTAGCATGAATACTGCTCGCAATGTTTTCAACAACCTTGCCAACTTGGGCAAGTCTACCCATCCTTTGTTGCGCATCACGGCCGAAGACGTAAAGCCGCAGCTAACCGGAACAACCTCGGGTACGCAGCGGCGTGCTATCATCACCAGTGTTGAGGAAGGCTCGCCGGCCGAAGCTGCCGGACTGAAGTCGAAAGATATTGTACTGCGCATCAATGACCGTGAGGTATATGCGGTATCAGAGATAACCAGGGCCCTCTGGCGCATGAATGTCGGCGACGTAATCGAGTTAACCTGCCAGCGTGGAGGGGAGACGGTGTCGCAAACGGTAAAGCTGGCAACCAGGCCTGACGGCAAACCGCTGGCTGAGCTTTAAAGCTGCTTTTTTCAATCCGCGGCTAATAGGTTATCATTTCCAGGGGGTATAAGCCTTGGAAGTCTTTTTGAATTTACTGCGGGATTTCGGCCTGACCTTCGTACCCTTATTTGTGGCGATGGATTCTATCAGCACGGTGCCGATACTATTGACCATCACGCATGGTATGCCGGACAGGGCGCGGAGCGTGGTAATACGCCATGCGCTGATTACCGCCCTGGCCCTGGGGCTGGCTTTCATCGCCATCGGCAAGGGCATATTCATCTTCATGGGCATCACGGTCAACGATTTCCTGATCGCCGGCGGGCTTATCCTTTTCCTGCTGGGCGCCAAAGAATTGGTTGTGGGCAAGATGTACGAAGCGCAGGTCTCAACCGGGGATAATGTCATGGGCATAGTGCCGCTGGGCACGCCGCTGGTAGTCGGCCCGGCCGTACTGACTACCCTGCTGATACTCAATGACCAGTATCATATCGCCATGGTGACCTTTTCCTTTGTGGTAAACCTGCTGATATCCTGGCTCTTTTTCGCGCAAGCTAACAGGCTGGTCAAGCTACTGGGACGGGGCGGGGTGATGGCCCTGTCCAAAATATTCGCATTGCTGCTGGCCGCCATCGCTGTCGCCATGATTCACCGCGGTGTCCAGTCCATTATGCAGGGTTGAAAAAATCCGTTTGCCCGCGGCAGGTGTGATATAATCTGGCTGAATTCACAGCCGGCGCCAATCCGGGGCGTTAACTAATGGAGGTCAGCAGATATGTGGTTATGTACGCATTGCAGGCATCTTGAGATTTCCAGGGAGAAACCGCAGCGCTGCGCGATTTGCGGCGCGGGCCCTGATAAATTCGTGGAATATACCAGCTCCAGGATTAAAGGCACAAAGACCTTAAAGGACCTGCAGGAAGGCTTCGTGGCTGAATCCAAGGCTAATATCCGGGACCTGGCCTTCGCATTCAAGGCTGAGCAGGAGGGTTTCCCCGCCATAGCCGGACTCTTCAGGGCGGTAGCTGAATCT
>JBFYUA010000115.1:0-7295 GCA_041300305.1 Dehalococcoidia bacterium
GGGCCTCCTATTGTGGGTTTTGCATTGGCCCTTTCCGGATTCGTCCGCGAGGGTGTCCAGCCGGAGAGCCTGGTGACCGGTGTGCGCGTCATCTTCTGCCTCTTCCCGGCGGCTATGATACTGCTCAGCTTCATCCCCTTCCGCAAGTACCCGCTCACCGAAGGGGAATTCGAAAAGGTCAAGGCGAAGATTGCAGAGCGCAGCAATTTATAAGTAATCGATTACCTGTGACAGGTCTTTGATTACTATGCAATCATAAGCAGCGCCCGCGCCATCGCGGTCGATGAGTATCGGCCTGATGCCGGCGCTGCGGGCGCCCAGCACGTCCAGGTCGTACTGGTCACCCACGAAAAGTGTCTCCTCCGCCGCAACCCCCGCCTTTTTCAGGGCCAGTTGGAAGATCTGCGGGTGGGGTTTATCGCAGCCTGCTTCAAAAGACGTGATTTTGTAAGCGAAATAGTCCGTGAACCCCGATTTATCCAGGTAAGAATCTATCTGCTCGCCGATATTGGAGATGACGCCCATCCGGAGGTTTTTGCCTTTGAGCGCCTGCAACGCGGGCAGTGAATCAGTGTAATTATTAAATTTGAAGCCGATTGAGAAGGCCGTGGCCAGTACCTGCAGGGCCTGCTCGGGACTGACGGTGTTCCCGGCATCCCGCAGTATGCGCAGTCCATAGCCGCGGTAGGCATCGAACTTGGCTTCCTGTTCCCTGTCCTTGATAGTCGACCTGGAGTTTTCGGAGCGCCACCAGGCATCGGCCTCCGGCAGCGCCGCCGCCACTGCTGCGGGCGTTATGCGCACTCCGAACCCGGCCGCTATGTCGGCGTAATGCTTCTCACGCGGCGGGTCGAAATAGACCAGTGTATTGAAGAAATCGAAGAATACCGCTTTTATCATAATGGCCTGCCTTGACATACATTATAACACTTGCTTATCATGCTACGGATAAAATGAAATTAACCGTCATAGATGCCCTCAGCCTGGGCGATGCCTGGTATCAGTGCCTGCAGAAGGCGCTCATGGAGGGGCGCGAATATAAAATCGAGCAGGGCAGCTTCGAGGGCGTGCGCCGTAAGGAGATCGAGTTGGTCGCCATCAATATCAGCAAGCCGGGCATAAGGCCGCTCAGTCCCGACGTGCCGGCTGGTGTGCCCATGCCTACCACCGACGAGGTCATCGAAGAATACATGTCCTACCTGATGACGCCCGACCGGCAGGAAAATGAGGAGTACACCTACGGCGAATTCCTTTCACCGCAGATCGAGGAGATAATCAGGCGTTACCGCAGGGGTTTTGATACCAACCAGATGTGCATGTGTGTGGGCAGCAAGGACAGCATCTACCAGGCCGACCCTCCCTGCCTGCGCCTGGTGGATACGCGCGTTCAGGCGGGCGCATTGCACTTTATCCTCTACTTCCGCAGCTGGGACCTGTGGGGCGGCATGCCCACCAACCTTGGCGGCCTGCAGTCCCTCAAGGAATATATGGCCGCCGAGATAGGCGTGGAGGATGGGGAGATACACGCCTTCAGCAAAGGCCTGCACCTTTACGAACACGCCTGGGACCTGGCGAAGATGGTGCTGCGGCTGCCGCTCGAATAAACACTCGGTGCAACTTCCCCTCAGATAGAGCAGGATAAAGGCTGCCCCGGCCCGTCATTTCATACAACTCGAACCATCTTCTGTTAGCGACAATTGTATTTATAAATAGACAAAAATCAACTAAAACACTATAATATCAGCAGAGGTGCTGATATGGCAATGTTAAGAGAAATTATGACCCCGGAGCAGGTAGCTGACTACTTACAGTTGAATAAGGATACGGTTTACCGATACATCCGGGAGGGTAAAATCGCTGCTTCGAGGTTGGGCAGGAGCTACCGTATCATGAAAAGCGAGATTGACATGTTTTTAATGGCTACCAGAACCGGTAAGGTGGCAAGGGAAGCGCTGTTTAAGCTTGTGGAAATGCCTGCGGACAGAAATAGGCAAATAACCTCAGACGAAGTAGAGAAGGACGTTGCTGCCGCCCTTGCTGAAGTTCGTGGTATGGGTCATTAATGCTCCGGGCGGTTGTAGACACTAACATATTGGTGTCTGGCTTTATTTCACCGCTGAGTTATCCAAGAGAAATAGAAAAACGCTGGAGAAATGGCCAGTTCGAGCTTATCACTTCTCCGCCGATAATCGAGGAAATAAGGCGCGTACTCTATCTTCCGCGGATTAAACAAAAATATAGGCTATCGGAATCTGATATACGGGCTTTCATCCTTGCGATCACCTATAAGGCGAATTGCACTGCGGGCAAACTTATCCTTTCCGGTGTGGCGCCGGACCCGGGAGATGATATGATTTTTTCCTGCGCTATTGAAGGGCATGCGGATTTTATCGTAACCGGAGACAAGAAGTTGCAGCAGGTAGAGACTTTCCGGTCCATCCGGATTATCAACGCGGAAACTTTCATTATAATTCTGCATGACGGGCCTGGTCTGGTTTAGGTTATTGGTCCTGCGGCTGCCGCTCGAATAGAGTGCTCTTGGACCATCACCAAGCAGCTCCAGCCGAGTACTGGGTTTATAAGTAGTATTAAAACTGGATTTAACCCCTATTAACCCAATTTACGGGGGTTATCTCTGCCTCAGTGCTGCAAGGGAAATATAAATTGTTGAATTAATCCCTGCGTAAAAAGGCTGTAGGCCCCGATGAAACAGAAAATGGACAGGACCAGGACAATGATGGCTATAACCAGGGACACCCTGTCCTTGCTTTTAAAGGCAGGCTGAAAGAACCATATACTCAGCGGTAGCAGCAAGAGGCCGATGACGACGCAGACCACGCCGAGGACGTTACTGACTGTTTTTATAATATCCATCTGTAAGACATTATACTGCTCCCCATTACGCTGTGTGGATTACAGTAAATACATATCCTCCGCGGCCCTCAACAGGCTGTCCCTGAAATCGGGATGCGCCAGCGCGATGATGCCCAGGGCGCGGTCGCGCGTGGACTTACCTTTGAGGTTAACGGCGCCGTATTCAGTTGCAAGGTAATGCGTGTCCATGCGGGGTATGGTCACGGCCGTACCTGATTTGAGCCGCGGCACGATGCGGGAAACAGTCCCCTTGCGGGTGGTGGAAGTGAAGGCCTGTATGGATTTGCCTCCCCGGGAATTGTAGGCGCCGCGCACGAAGTCGAGTTGCCCGCCTGTGCCGCTGAACTGTGATCCGGCCAGGTATTCCGAGTTGCACTGGCCGGTAAGGTCCACTTCGATCACGGTGCTGATGGCTATCATGTTGTCGTTGCCCGCTATGACCGCCGGGTCCTCGGTATAAGAGGCGGGACGGCTCTCCATGCTGGGATTATTGTGGATAAAATCGTACATGCGCCTGGTGCCCTGCGCCAGCAGGAAAACGTGTTTGCGGCAGTGGATGTTCTTTTTGCTCCCGTTGATGACACCCTTTTCAATCAGCTCCACCATGACGGGGGTAAAAGTGCCGGAGTGGATGCCCAGGTCCTTGTGGTTGAAAAGTTGGCTGCCAATGGCATTGGGGATGCTACCGATGCCCAGTGCAATGGTTGCCCCGTCCGGGACCATTTCGGCCACGCGGCGTCCGATGGCATCGTCCTCCGGGCCCGGGTCAGGGACGCTCACCTCAAGCAGCGGGACATGGTTTTCTACGATAAGGCCCACCTCTGAGACATGCAGCAGGGTGTCACCCAGCACACGCGGCATGTTCTCGTTGACCTCAATTATCAGTGTGCCGCAATAGCGGGCTGCCGCCCCTGTATGGTCATTGACCGCACCGAACGTGAAATAGCCATGCTTATCCATAGGTGAGACCGTGGTAAGCACGACGTCGATGTCCATGTATTCACTGAACAGCCTTGATATCTGGTGGAGATAGGTGGGCACGTAGTAGCTGAGGCCGACCTTGTAACGGGCCCTATCGGCATCGTTGGCAAACCACGAGTATGGCTCTATGCAGTCTGAAAGGTCGGGCGACAGTATGGTGCGTGAGGCATAGGCCATGGCGAGGCTGGAATAGGTTTTTAACTTCGATAGCCCCCCGCGCCTGACCCGGTCGGCCAGCGCCGTCAACAGCGCCGGTGGTTCGGCTATGCTGGTCCCGTGGATGATGGTGTCCCCGCTTTTGACCACCTCGATGGCGGCCTCCGCCGAGGTCAGCTTACGGCGGTATTCCCCGTTAACATTCATTTAAATTTACTGGTTCCAGGTGTACCCATCGTTCTTGCTGTGTGAGAAGGCGCTCTCGGTACCGCTGGTGCCGGCATAGGCCGTTATACCGTCTGGGGACCAGTCGACCATGGCGGCGCGCGAACCGGTCGGGGCTTTCTGGCCGGGTTGCCAGGCCGGATAATTGGAAACCGCATTGCCGCTGAAGTAGGTCTGCACCTGGTAACAGCCTCCCCCACCCTGGCACCGGGCGGCGCCGGCCAGCAGCTTGCCGCTTCTGATGCTGCCGTAATAGGCGATGGAGGAGACGGCCTCGGGCGCGCCTATGCGGTAAACCTGGTAATCAGAGACGCGGACTATGTCGTGGGCGCTGCCCTTGTTCCATGACGCGAAAACCTGCCGCGCATAGGGGTCGGCCGTGTTGTAATCAACCGGCAGCGCGATATCAGCGTAATTGAGCGGGGTACCGGCCTGCCCTATCTCAACGGGGTAACCTGTAGCAGAGTTCCATGACGTGGTGCGGGCGCCAAGGTCGCGGGCGCCCAGGTAAAGGTATGTGCGCGCCGCGCTTGATGCCACCAGCAGCATAGTACCGTCCGCGGCGAAGGAGGGTGAGTGTTTTATAGCGGAGACGTCCACTCCTCCCCCGGGTGAAAGCCAACCGCTTGCGCCTGCGCCGGCGTCGAACCACCCTCCCGAGAACCCTGAAAGGACATTGATGAGCACGCTCCCGCCGCCTGCTCCGCTCCATGTCCCGGCTGCCAGTTCCCGGCGGGGCGCGCCGTAATCCGGCGACAGGCTGATACACCTGACCGCCTGCCCTGCGCCAAGCATGGACGATATCCCGGTAGTGCTGAAATTCGCCCCGAAATCAGCTGATATATATATCTCCCTCCCGCTATTGGTAACCACGGCTATAAAACCTGCGTCATCGGGCGCCACGCACAGGTCTGTCCAGGGGGCGGCGCCGGCTACGGCAGAAGAGATATCCTGCCATCCGGCCCCTGCCGAGCCGGAACGGTACAACCGGGAGTTGGTGGAATCGAGGGCATAGATGGTCAGGCCGTCGCTGCCTATGGCAATCCGGCTGACGTCGCTGCCGATGAGAAGGTAGCCGCCACCGCCCGGCACGACAGGCAGGTTATGTGCGGCCTGTGGCGGGACCACGCCGGAAATAGTGAAAGCGTTGAAAGGCGGGTTGGGCTCAATATTGCCCCTGAGGTCCTGCGCCTTTACATAAAATATGTAACTGCCGTTGGGCAGGCCCTCAAAGGAACGTGTCGTATCACTCAGGAAATGTGTGAAGTCACCGTCGTATCCCTGCAGGAAAGTTGCATAGCTGAAGTTGGATGGGTCAACCGAGGAGAGACCGCTGGCCCATTTGAAAGTCACCGTGTTATAGTTTATGCTTCCCGAAGGACCTTCATAGATAATCGTGTAGAAGCGCGGGCTGTCACCGGGGGACAAGACCGGCTGAGCGGGGGGTGGTGGAAGCGCGGGGTACCGGCCTGGAGGAACCGTACAACCGGGTTGGGTGATAAACAGGATGCTGATGGGCAATAACACCAGGGATACTATCACGGCAAATGCACGGTTCATTTGATTCTCCGCCTCACCTTAGCATTATACAAGCTGCGCACGGTTACGGCTAATACAATGCCTGTGTAGCTATGCGGAGTACGTGGTATAATCTATCATGCATGCAGGCCCAGGGGATAACGCCACTAATGACCGGAGGGAAAAGTGACACAAGAAACAGGCAAAGTTGATATGGAGAAAATCGTCTCGCTATGCAAGAGGCGGGGCTTTATATTCCAGAGCAGCGAGATTTACGGCGGATTGGCAAGCTGCTGGGATTACGGTCCGCTGGGCGTTGAATTGAAGCGCAATATCAAGAACTACTGGTGGAAAAAGGTCGTGCAGGAACGTGATGACATGGTGGGTATTGATGCCAGCATCATGATGCACCCGCAGGTGTGGGTGGCCAGCGGCCACGTGGCGGGCTTCTCCGACCCCCTGGTTGAATGCAAGGATTGTAAACAGCGGTTCCGCTCCACCGATATCGACCTCAGCAAGTGCCCGAATTGCGGCGGCGCGCTTTCTGAGCCGCGCATGTTCAACCTTATGTTCAAGACCCACATGGGCCCGGTCGAGGACGCTGCCAATGTCGTGTACCTGCGGCCGGAGACGGCACAGGCGCAGTTCGTCAATTTCGACAATGTGCAGTCCACTACCCGCAAGAAGCTACCTTTCGGTATTGCGCAGGTGGGCAAATCGTTCCGCAACGAGATAACCACCGGCAATTTCATCTTCCGCACACGCGAGTTCGAGCAGATGGAGATCGAGTACTTCGTGAAACCGGGGACCGATGAGCAATGGTTCGATTACTGGGTGAATGAAAGGTTGAATTACTACGTGGGGCTGGGCATCAAGAAGGAGAACCTGCGCCTCAGGCAGCATGACAAGGAGGAACTTGCCCATTATGCCAAAGGCTGCTTTGATGTGGATTATAATTTCCCCATCGGCTGGTCCGAGATAGAGGGCATCGCCAACCGAGGAGATTTCGACCTCACACAGCATTCCAAGTTCAGCGGCAAGACCCTGGATTACTTCGATGAAGAGAAAGGTGAGCGTTACCTGCCCTACGTGATTGAACCGTCCTCCGGCGTGGACCGCACGCTGCTGGCGGTGCTGGTGGATGCCTACGAGGAAGAGGCCGGGGAAAAGGAAACACGCGTCGTATTACGCATAAAGCCGGAGATAGCGCCGGTAAAGGTCGCCATACTGCCGCTCAGCCGCAACGAGAAGCTGCTGCCCATGTCGAAGGAAGTGTCGGGGTTGCTGAGGCCGCACTTCATGACTCAATATGACGACGCGCAGAGCATCGGCAGGCGCTACCGCAGGCAGGACGAGATAGGAACGCCTTATTGCGTGACCATAGATTTCCAGTCGCTCGAGGATAACCAGGTCACCATACGCGAGCGCGACAGCATGCAGCAGGTCAGGGTGCCGGTGTCAGGACTGCTGGATAAACTGTTGGCGGGCTTCAACTGATTTGGAACATCGGTAGGGGAAACCTATGCAGTCTAAACTGGCCG